>CAXBQM010000001.1:0-74313 GCA_963978235.1 uncultured bacterium
AATCAACTCAGGACTTGTTGCAAAATTCATTCGTGCAAATTGCGAGTAGGGAGCGCCATAAGTATGTCCAGAATTGAGCGCTACTCGCCCTCGTTCAAGAAGAGTAGCTGCTGGGTTATCACCAAGATTCAACGCGCTCAGATCGAGCCACGCAAGGTAACTGCAATCTGGAATTCGATATTTAATCGCCGGGATTCGCGAGCGGATAAGTGAATCAAGCAACCTACGATTTTCATCTAATTGACCAAGCGCTGTAGTGAGCCAGGAACTTCCGTGTGCGAATGCGGCCGCACTTGCAACGCCACCAAAGAGCGAGGCTCGGTAGTGAACTGCCATTGGCATTGTGGCCAGCAAATCATTGAGCCGTTCATCTTGGGAAATGATAATTGCGCACTTGAGGCCTGCAATATTGAAACTCTTACTCGCTGAGGTGATGGTGATTCCCACACGTCGGGCGTTATCGGAAATTGCTAGGAATGGATAGAAATCTTCCGTGACATATGTCAGCGGCGCATGTATCTCATCGCTGATTACCGTCACACCATATTCCACTGCAAGGTCAGCGATTTTTTGAAGATCAGCTTTTGCATGAACAGTTCCCGTTGGATTCTGCGGATTACATAGAATGTGAACTTTTACGCCAGATTTGTATGCGCTCTCTATTCCGGCCAAATCGTAGGTGTAGTGCAATTCTTCGCTACGCAACGGAACTTCAATAACTTCCGCTTTGACTTCATTGAGCCAATTAAAGAAATTGTTATATACCGGCGTATCAATCAAAACTTTGTCGCCAGGTTTAATAAGAACTCGAAGAATTTCTACGGCTGCAACACCAACATCGCTAGCAATTCGGACGTTTTGAGGATCAAGCTCCCACCCCCAAAGTTTTTTTGCAAAAATTGAAAAGTTCTCTTTTAATTCCGGAATTGCTCCAAGATATCCAGTGTCAGATCGATCAATCATGTCCCGAAGCGCATCCTTAATTGGTTCCGCTATCGGGAAATCCATTTCGGCAACAGGAAGAGGCAGAACATCAGATGGAAAGCCGCGCCACTTCTCACTCTTTCGTTGGCGAAGTTCGGCGAGGTTTGGAACGACAAAATTCTCCGACATGCCGTTAGTCTGCCACGGAATATTTCATGACAATAGCGAGTGAGGGTAGTTAGCCCTCATCTTCTGTTAACCGCCTGTCTTCTGTTAACCGTCTAGTGGAATTTCGCACGATTAAAGTTGTTGGCAGGGTGATGGAATGCAACTCACTTTTTGGCGCTTTGAGGCGCTCCATGATTGACCAAGCAGCCATTTCGCCCATCAAACTCGGCTGTTGTTCCATGGTGGTCAGATCAGAGAATTCAGACATTTCATGTCCATCAAATCCAATAATGGAAATATCGTCTGGAACTTTCAAACCGTGTCTGCGAAAGGCTTGAAGTGCACCTAGCGCCATCTCATCAGATTGGGCAAATATTGCAGTTGGTCGGTTAGGCCTTGCGAGTAAGTCATCTACTGCTCGACTCGCGCCATGCATCGTGAAATCACCATAAACTTCTCGACTTGGTAGCCACTCCAAACCACTCTCAGCAAGCACTTGCATAAAACCATTTCTGCGATCTTGTGGCACACTGAAATTGAACGGGTCCTGCGGACTTCCCGATATCAGTCCAATTTTTTTATGTCCTTGATTAACGAGATGTTGCGTTGCGGTTCGAGCAGCCGCGACGTCATCAATCGCAACACTTGAACAGCGAGAATGATGCATTCCTACTAAGGAAACTGGAATTCCTAAACTCAACATTGATTCAAATTCTTCTTCTGTTGGTGGCACGCTAATAACTATTAAGCCATCGACTCGACCTTTTAACATTTGATGTTGAAAAAGTCGTTCTCGACCTTTCATCTGACTGAAGTTATATAAAAGTAAATCGAGGCCGGCTTCGCGAAGGGCTTGTTCGGCGCCGTTAATAACTTGAGCGAAATACCATCGGGCAACAAATGGCGCTATGACCCCGATGCTATTTGTTCTGCCATAAATTTTTTTTGCCGAAGTTTGAGAGATTGGATACTTGAGTTTCTCCGCTGCTTCAATGATTCGTAATCGAGTTTCATCATTGACATGGTGGAGACCGCGAAGCGCTCGAGAGACAGTGGCAACTGAGACGCCCGCTTCTTCAGCGACCTCTTTGACGCCTACTCGACCTTTACTCATCTCTGAAACCTCACTGAAAAAACACTGTAAAAACTGGAAATGGAACTGTAAATGAACGAGAGAGGTACCGCAAACGTCCGTAAATCTATGAGGGGTTTGAGCTCTGTTTTCGACTGGTGTGCAGACTTAGCGCTGCAGTGAGTGAGAGAACTCCCAGAATGACACCCAAGCTTGCTCCTAGTGAGATTTCTGGAATATGAATTCCGGCTACCGCATCAATATCTTGATAATGAAAAGCTTCGAAAACAAGTTTTATGCCGATAAATCCGAGAATGATGGAAAGTCCCTCGGTGAGATAAACCATTTTTTGCATTAAGCCACCAATGATGAAATACAACTGCCGTAGCCCCATCATGGCGAAAATATTCGCGGTAACAATAATGTAGGGATCTTTGGTAAGGCCAAAGATTGCGGGAATCGAATCAAATGCAAAAATTACATTGGTTGTCGCAATTGCGGCGAGTGCAATAACAAAGAAGGATGCACCGCGCTTTTGGAGAAACCTAATAAATGGACCAGGTTCCCATTCCGACTCTGAATCTTCAGAGATAAGTTTGTAGGCCGTGTAAATCAGGAACGCGCCAAAAATGAAAAATATCCAGGAATACCTTGAGACGAGGGCAGAACCAGCTCCAATAAAAATTCCTCGCAAAAAGAGCGACATAACAATTCCAATAAGAAGTACTAACTCTTCTCGCTCTTTTTGAATTTTCAGTCGAGCGAGAATGAGGATGAAAACGAAGAGGTTGTCCATGGATAGGGAGTATTCAGTTATCCAGCCAGCAAAGAATTCACCTTGACGCTGACTTGAAGCCCATGACGCCATTGAAAGTCCGAAAATTACTGCTAATCCGATATAGAAAAGTGTCCAAAATGTTGCTGATTTAATGGTTGTTACTTTATTTCGATTGGTGACAGCGATTAAGAGATCAATCACCATCAATAACCCTAGACCTACCAGCGTTGTTGCCCACACGGCTGAACTCATGGTGCGATACTAGTGTGCATGGCCAATCACATTGAGACATTTATCAGTATCGAAACACATAATCGCGACCGAGTCAGCGTTGCTTTTCGTTGGATTCTTGTTGCACCAATAGCGCTATTTCTCGCCACCTTTGACAGTCTTTCGCCCCACATGATGTCGTGGTTTAGTGGATTACTTGTTATTCCAGTCTTAATCAGCCTGGTATTCCGTGGAAAATATCCATCGTATGTCCTGACTTTTAATCACGCTCTCCTTGAACTCTGCAATCGCGTCACGGCATATGCGCTCTTATTGCATGATGGCTACCCCTCGATTGAACGTGATCCTCGCGTAGGAATTATTTTCCCCGATATCGAGGGCGGCAAACGTCTTAATCAATATCTGCCATTGGTGAAGTGGCTGCTTGCCATTCCCCTTTACGTTGTAGGAATTGTTTACACATTCCTTTCAGCCATTATGACCATCTTCGGTTGGTTTGCAATCTTATTTACCGGCTCGTTACCTCAAAGCGTTGCATCAGTAAATCTTGGAACTATGTCTTTTTGGAATCGAGTGGTGGGATATGCATTTATTCTTGTAACTGATGAATACCCTTCCTTCGCTCTCAACTAATCAAGCGCGGAAAATTTCGCGGTTTATTGTTGATTGCGACCCCGCATTTGAAAAAGTTATTAGTAAGTCATCACTCTGTCCGATCGGAATAGAGAGTAATGATGAATCACATTTTTATTCGCTTGCAACATCAATACTGTCGCAACAACTCTCCACAAAAGCGGCCGCAACAATTATTCAACGTGTTGAAAAAGTGGCGCGTGGAATAACGCCACGAAAGATCTCGCGATTAACTTCTGCTCAACTTCGGGAAGCGGGTGCTTCTGGCGCAAAAGTTCGCTCTCTTGTGGAGTTAAGCGATGTCTTTCTCGATAAAAAATCGCCCGTACATCGCTTACATGAATTACCTGATGATGAGATAGAGAAAGTTCTCTTGCCGCTATTCGGCGTCGGACGCTGGACTATCGAGATGTTTATGATGTTTAAATTGGGCAGAGTCGATGTCTGGCCAGTAGGAGATTTGGGAGTTCGTCGCGGATGGGAAAAAATTCATCGACTCCGAAGCGAAATTACACCAAAAAAACTTCAACTCAGTGGTGAGAAATTTTCTCCATACCGTAGCCATGTCGCGTGGTATTGCTGGCGGGCAATAGAGCTCTTATAACGGGATTCAAACCTAACTTTTTGGTTTGAGAATTAAGGAAACTGAATTGATGCACCATCGTTGATCGGTCGGCACATCGTAACCTTCACCTTCAAAAACATGTCCTAAATGCGAACCACAGGAGGCGCATCGAACCTCGGTGCGAATTCTTGGCGCAAGCGAACGATCTTCAATAAGTAGAACTGCATCATCGGCGGTCGGTGCATAAAATGATGGCCAACCACAACCAGAATGGAATTTAGTTTCGCTTCTAAAAAGTTCAGCCTGGCAGGCTTTGCACTTATAGATTCCGACCGTATCGGAATCGGTGTATTCACCAGTAAATGGTCGTTCGGTTCCGGCACGACGCAACACATCGTAAGAAAGAGGATCAAGTTCATTCTTTAATTCATGATCGTTGAGTTGAACCGGAAAGAGAGAGCCATCTGGTTTAGTTTTTGGCAAGTCTTTGTCAAACATTTGTCACCTTAGGGAACGCAATTCCGGTTGATGAATGGCAGTCGTAACCGTTCGGATTCTTCTCTAAGTACCGTTGGTGATACTCCTCCGCTAACCAATACGTGTGGCCGTTCGCTTCAACAATTTCAGTCACAATCTCTGACATGCCATTCTTTTTTAGCTCTGCTTCATAGACATCTCGGGTATTAACCGCCTCAATCATCTGTTGCTGCGTCGTTGTAAAAATCGCGCTTCGATATTGAGTTCCGATATCGCCACCTTGTTTATTTAAAGAAGTGGGATCATGCATCGTCCAAAACTCTTCTAATAATCGAAGATAAGAGATGGCTTGTGGATCAAATTCAACTGCGACCGTCTCCGCATGATGAGTGACGCCAGTGCACACTTGCTCATACGTAGGATTTTCGCGACGTCCACCCATATAGCCAACCGAGGTACTCACTACTCCTGACAGTTTCCAAAAACGTCGTTCTGCACCCCAAAAACAGCCAGTTGCGAAGTATGCAATCTCGTTCATGGCTTCATTCTTGTGTGAGATACGTTAACTCGGCAACTCAGAAGCGAAATATCCTTGTTTATCACCGTAATCCAAGGGAGAATTACTACTTCGAAAAATCACGTCTCAGATTCGAAGCGTCAAAAGCTTCGAAATCAAAAGCGTCTGCTGGAAAGAAGGTGAGCGATGGATTGGCGGCATAAATCTGCCTGTCGAGAAGAAGATCCAGAGCTCTTCTTCCCCGTTGGCAACACTGGACCAGCTATCGCTCAAATTGAAGAAGCAAAAAAAGTCTGTAATCGATGTTCGGTGCGAGAAGCATGTTTGGCATGGGCACTTGAGTCCGGACAAGATTCCGGCGTTTGGGGCGGACTCTCTGAAGATGAGCGCCGCGCATTAAAGCGACGAGCTGCGCGAAATCGAGCCCGAATGATGGAAAGCCAAAACCAGATTTAATTTAGTTAGTAATGAGCGGGAATGAAATTTCCGCTTCAGTCCCCTGCTGGCGCGGAACAAATTTAATTGCTCCGTTTAATTCATTCTCGGTCAGAGTTTTCACAATGTGCAAACCAAGATTTGCCGCTACTTCTGGTTGAAAGTCCTCCGAAACACCTTTCCCGTTATCTATCACAGAAACGATGCACGATTGATCTTTCTTCACGACTGATATTTCAAGTGAGTTTCCGACTTCCGCAAGTCCATGTTCAAGCGAATTATGAATTAACTCAGTTAAAACCAATGCGAGTGGCGTTGCAATAATTGATGGTAAGCCACCAAATTCGCCTGAGCGTTTAATTTCAATCTCTTGAGTTCGCGCGCTCACTTCTACCGCGTTTGCCACAATTCGATTGATGACCTCATCGAACGCAACGATTTCTTGTGAATGCGACGAAAGCGTTTCATGCACTATCGCAATTGAAGATACTCTTCGAACCGCTTCTTCTAGCGCTTGTGAGGCTTTTGGATCTTCAATTCTCCGCGATTGAAGTCTCAACAGTGCGGAGACAGTTTGTAAATTATTCTTTACTCGATGGTGAATCTCTCGAATCGTTGCATCTTTTGTTATGAGGGCTTTGTCGCGACGTTTTAATTCAGTGATGTTATGAGCCAGAACAATTGCTCCGATGCGATCATTTCCTTGTTTGAGAGGAATGACCAAGAGATCAATTGTGCCTGCTGAGGTATCAAACTCTTCACGACGCAAATTTTTTCCACTCATGATGACACGCCAGTTCTCTTCTCGTGGCTGTCGAAGTGGTGATCGTTCCGCTAGTGAATCAAGTACTTCACCAAAATTATGGTTCTCAAGTTCACTATTCCAACCAATGTAATGCAATGCGGAAATAGCGTTTGGGCTGGCATAGGTAACAGTTCCGTTGACATCAAGCCTGACTAATCCATCGCCAACTCGAGGCGCTGATTCGGCAACATAAAAGTTTCCGGGAATAGGAAAATTTCCCTCAGCAACCATTCGATAAATATTATGAGCGATCTCTCGATAGTTAAGTTCCAACTTTGATGGAGTTTTCATCGTTTCTATATTGCGATAGCGAGAGATGACGGCAATCACCCGATCATCAAAGAAAACTGGAACAGTCTCTTCTTTAATTTGAAAATCGCCAAAAGGTTCCTGTTCCGTATCGCGAATTATTTCTCCCTGAGAAAGTGTTTGATCAATGCGAGTTCGTGTCCCCCAAAGAATCTCTTCACCGACAACGTCGTTTACAAATACGGTAGCGGCAGTTGTCGGTCGAATATGAGCGAGGGCAATGTGACCTTCTGGCCATGATCGATAATCCGCTCGCATTGGCGCCCACAGCGTGAGATCTGCAAAAGATAAATCAGCAAGAAGTTGCCATTCGGAAATTAATTCAGAAAGGCGAGCGACATCTGCTTCAGTCAGCGCAGTGCGACTGATCATCTGCTCCCGAAATGTTGGCACAGGTAAAGCCTAGCGAGTGGTCAGCTCGAAATATGCCGGGCTATCTCTGCAATAGATCGTCGTAACGAAGAACGCGGAGCAACCTCTTTGATGGTCGTGTGATGAGTACGAGCACGTGCAGTCACCGCATGATCCAACGGGATAATAAATTTCGCGCCAGGTGCTCGTTCTTTAAAGATTTTTTCATGTGCGCGATACCAACGTGAATTACCAACCTGATTGAGAACAAATATCAATTCTTGTCGAGCCGGTAAATTTCTTCGCTCAGTAAGGAATTTCTCGAGCTGGGCAAGTGAGCAATCATCTGCCTTCACTACGTACAGCAAGGTTGCGCAGCTCTCTAACCATTGTGCTTGTTGTCGACCTTCTAAACGACGATCGGTCATGATTTCATTGATTTTTTCGATCGAACCGATATCGATCACGTACCGTCGATGAGGTTCAATATCCGTGAGCGAAAAATCGGTTTCGGTCAGTATGTGAAAGCTTGGCGAGAGATTAAATCGCTTCTCTTCCCGCCAACTCACTTCATGGAGACCTAACTCAAAGATAACGCTTGCATTGTTGCGATCAGAGTCAATGAGTGAGATTGGTTCACTCTCGGATAGTTCTTGCGCAAGATTGAGCGCAAGCATAGTTCGACCGGGTGCGCCTGCGGTTCCCGTGACGCCGATCGCTTTCACTAACCGCCGCTGCGGGAAATTTGGTCGGTGAAGAAGTGGCGTACGAATTTGGGTTAAAACAAGTGCGTTAATTGCTTCGGCGGTTTTAGGTAAATGATCAGGGTCAAGAATCACACATGTTAAAGATTCACTTTGCAACGCCATCAACTCTCGTTGACTAAACCTTAATAGATCTTTACTGACAACAAGTACCCACCGTTCATTGGTATCTACTTCATTGTTGCAATATTGAATGACCTGTTCACATGAAATAGCGCGTAATCGAATATCGTTGCCCGAGTTATATAACGTCCGTGAAATTTCCGCTTCGATATCAGGATTTCCAATTGCTGTAATGACATTGATACCCGTCGATTGCGCCTCAGAATTAGACATGAGAGATAAGAAGGATTCGATGGTCGGATATCTTGGAGATCACTGGCAAGACATTGTGTGTACGAAGATTGACTACGACGCCGACACTTCCACTGAGATCACCGCTTCGATCAACGGAAATAACTGTTGTCGCTACTGCTATTAATTCCGAATTATCTACGCTGAGAGAACTTTGAGAATTTTTGGCTAACGCGTAAATATCGACGATTGAACCACGTTCAACATTGGCTGGTAGATCATGGCTAGCAATTTCCAGTGGAACATAGCGACAATCAACTTCAATAGTGGAATCGAGAAGAGCGGTGGTTGGGATTAATTCACCTTCGCCAATGTGCTGATTAACAATCGTGCCAATGAGTTCTGCTTGGGAGGAGAAATAGCGCTCGGAATTTCCGGGAAGTAGCGCGCGGGCAGCTTTTAAATCTGACTCTTCGATTACAGCGCCGGCCGAAAGTTCATGCGCTGCGCTCCACAGTAAAACAGTTCGATTGGCTTCATGGGCGATAAGAATTGCTGCAATGAATGCGATAACTAAGACCACACTTCCCAGAATTGATCGTTGATAGCGTCGGAAATTTCTCGGTATTGGGATTATTTTCTGCATTGGAGATGGATAACTCAGCATGGCGATTAAGTGACTCTCGTTATTCACACTCAACCAAAAGGGTGAGAAAATCTCGTCTCCACATGGGATTTCTCGCACGAATTAAATATCCAGAATCCAGAGATGAAAAATCTCGTTATCCAAGAAATATATCGACCCGACTCAGATAGCCATATTTGGAACCACCCAGCGTTAGCGCTCTTTCCGAAACGAATCGAACCGCAAAAGAATCCTGCTTCTTCACGACTCTTTTTAGTGCCAAGTACTTTTGGCGAAATTTACGAGCAAGAAGTTGCGCCACTTGCAACACCTAAAAGTGAATTACCTGATTTAAATATTTGGGTGAAGCGATTTACGATTACTGTATTAGAAATTTGGAGCGGAAGACGAACTCCAATCCAGGTATCGCGGTGGTGTCATCGAACGATTTATCACGATTTATTGAAGAAAATTGGAAAATTCAAGTCAGCGCTACAAATTAGAAAAATTTATATCTCTGAACCAATTGAAGGAGTTGGTGAGGTTGTTGTCACGTTACGAATTGGTGAGCGAATTCGTTCACTAGTGATGCGAATTGAAGGCGTTGATCACAAGTGGTTGTGTACGGAGCTATTTCTTATTTAATGAGCGCTGCCATGGCAGCGTTTGTACTTCTTCCCCGAACCACATGGGCATGGTGCATTTCGAGAGACCTCGCCACCTTTAGTTGCAGTTACTGGGGTCGCGCTACCTGATTCACTAGGAGCGGTGTATCGAAGTTGCTGCGGTGCATCTGGTTGCTGTAAACCTTTTGCTTGCACATTTTCATCTTCAATGGAGACTTCCACATTGAATAAGTAACCAACCATCTCTTCTGCGATTGAATCCATCATCGCGCTGAAGAGTTCAAAACCTTCTTTTTGATATTCAACAAGTGGATCGCGTTGCGCCATGGCACGAAGTCCGATTCCTTCTTGCAAATAATCCATCTCATAAAGGTGTTCGCGCCACTTACGATCGAGAACCGAAAGCAGAATCTTTCGTTCGAGTTCGCGAAGGACATCTCCGCCCAACGTATTTTCTCGTTCTGAATATTTCGCTTGAGCATCGTTCATTACCCGCTCAATAATTGTTTCGCTATCTAAACTTTCTCGCCCACCAAATTCTCGTTCAATATCTTCAATCGTAAATGAGATGGGATAGAGCGATTTTAAAGCGCTCCACAATTTCTCCAGATCCCAATCTTCAGGGAAACCTTCCGCGGTAGCAGCGGCGACGTATGCTGAAACAGTATCGTCGATAAATTCCTTCACTAATTCGCTGATGTCTTTGCCTTCCAAAACTTCACGACGCTCGCGATAGACCACTTCACGTTGCCGGTTCATCACATCGTCATATTTCAAAACATTCTTACGCATCTCAAAATTCTGTGATTCGACTTGTGTCTGTGCCGAGCGAATTGCATTGGAGACCATCTTCGATTCAATAGGTTGATCTTCTGGGATACCGGCAGCTGTGAGGAACCTTTCCACCATTCCAGAATTGAAACGACGCATTAATTCATCTTGTAAGGAGAGATAGAAACGAGATTCGCCAGGATCACCTTGTCGACCAGATCTACCACGCAACTGATTATCGATTCGACGAGATTCGTGTCGTTCTGTTCCCAATACGTAGAGACCACCGAGAGCTACAACTTCTTCATGTTCTTTCGCGACTGCCGCTTTCTGTTTTGCAATCTCTGCTGGCCATTCACGTTCGTACTCTTCGGCGTTATCGACTGGCGATATGCCTCGTCGTTGTAATTCAAAATCAGCCATGAACTCTGGGTTACCACCAAGCATGATGTCGGTACCACGACCTGCCATGTTTGTTGCAACTGTTACTGCGCCAAGTGTTCCCGCTCGAGCAACAACTGCTGCTTCTCGTTCATGTTGTTTTGCGTTGAGCACTTCATGCGGAATACCGCGTTTACGTAGCGTCTGTGAAAGAACTTCTGAATTTTCAACTGAGACGGTACCAACAAGAACTGGTTGGCCTTTTCTATGGCGTTCAACGATGTCATGTGCGACCGCCTCAAATTTTCCAGCTTCAGTTTTGTACACCAAATCGGATTGATCAATTCGACACATAGTTCGATTCGTAGGAATCGGTACCACGCCGAGTTTGTAAATCTGCATAAATTCAGAGGCTTCGGTCATAGCGGTACCAGTCATGCCAGATAACTTCTCGTAAAGTCGGAAGTAATTTTGGAGAGTGATAGTCGCAAGAGTTTGATTTTCATCCTTGATATCAATGCGTTCTTTAGCTTCAAGTGCTTGGTGAAGTCCTTCGTTGTATCGTCGACCTTGCAACATACGCCCCGTATGTTCGTCAACAATGAGAAGTTCGCCTTGCATGACAACGTAATCTTTATCGCGCTTAAAGAGTTCTTTCGCTCGAATAGCGTTATTGAGATAGCCAATCATTGGAGTATTGACCGCTTCATAAAGGTTCTCAATTTTGAGTAGTTCTTCTACTTTGGTAACGCCCTCATCAAGCACACCAACAGTTCGTTTCTTCTCATCAACTTCATAATGAGTATCTCGAATGAGTCGACTCGCAATATTGGCAAACTCTACGTACCACTTTGTGGCTTTATCCGCGGGGCCAGAAATAATAAGCGGAGTACGAGCTTCATCAATCAAAATTGAGTCCACTTCATCGACGATGGCAAAGTGGTGTTGGCGTTGTACGCAATCACTCAAATTCCATGCCATGTTGTCGCGAAGATAATCAAAACCAAATTCATTATTTGTTCCGTAAGTTATATCTGCGTTGTACTGTTCGCGCCGCTCATGGGGCGTCATCGAAGCGAGAATTACGCCGACTTTTAAACCGAGGAATCGATGAACTCGACCCATCCACTCACTATCGCGTTCGGCAAGGTAATCATTTGTCGTAACAACGTGAACGCCTTTACCTGTAAGTGCATTGAGATATGCCGGCAATGTCGAGACTAAAGTTTTTCCTTCACCCGTTCGCATTTCCGCAATATTTCCGGAGTGCAGTGCGGCCCCACCCATTATTTGCACGTCATAGTGGCGTTGGCCGAGCGTTCGTTTTGCTGCTTCTCGAACCGTCGCAAATGCTTCTGGTAATAAGTCATCTAAATCTTCACCAGCGCTTAAACGTGCTTTGAATTCTTCGGTTTTGCCTCGTAGTTGATCGTCGCTGAGCACTTGTATCTGCGCTTCGCACGCGTTGACTTCGGCTGCTATTCGTTCTAATCGCTTAAGGGTACGTCCTTCCCCGGCACGTAATATTTTGTCGAGGATCGCTACCACTGGCCTATCGTATTCGCATTTGCTGGGGTGATGCACACGCGGCAATTCCACCGAGAATAGTGGCCTTGGCAACATTAAGGGCAGAAAACGCTGCTTTTAAGGTAGCACCGGTCGTGATGACATCGTCAACTATCACCGTGGGAATATCAATTTTCTCGCGAACCATCAGTGCGTGATCCATGTTCCGTAATCTTTGATTCATTGTTAAACCAGATTGATCGCGCACTTTACGCTGATGTATCAGTACATCGTGAATCTCTAAGGAAATTCGTGGCTTACTTTTAGAAGTGGTGTTCTGTAGTGCAACAAATTCCTGCAACAGATCAATAATAAAGTTTCTACCGCGCCGTCGAATCGCTTCTTTTGATGAAGGTACAGGTACTAACGCAACTTTGGGTTCAGTGATGTGTAACAACGAAAAAGCAGACCACAGAGATAACGCTAATGATTTGTGCGCGCTCCGAATACCGCGTTCTTTTGCCCGCAAAATAATTCTTGCCGATGCTTCGTTATAGACATAACCGGCAGCGACCGCTTCCGAAAATCCATAAATAGGTTTGCCCGATGAACTTAAAAGGTGCGCACACCGGGAACAGATTGGGATAGATGATTGAGCACATAATTCACACGTGGTTGGAAAAATCAAAGACTTTAATGCATCTATAATTTGGTACATAGAACATTTGTAACGTATTAAATTAAATCGGAAATCTAATTTTTTCGTTGAGTGGAGAAGTAGCGGGTGTTAATGATGGATGGGCAATTGCGTTAAATCATCACCAAACTTCTTGGGAATTGTTAAAGTAAAATGTGCACCTTGATTGAGTTCACTCCATAACGTGATTCGTCCATTATGAAGTCGCGCATCTTCTTGCGCGATGGCTAGTCCTAGTCCAGTTCCGCCGCGCGCGCGGGAGCGTGACGTATCAGCTCGCCAAAATCGATCAAAAACTCGATGGTGATTCTGTGGATCAATCCCCACACCGTGATCTCGCACGCCAATGGAGAGCGATTTATCATCTGCAATCACCGAGACATTGACTGCCTTTCCTTCCGAGTGCTCAATTGCGTTGGTCAGTAAATTTCGAACAATTCGATTGATTCGTCGCGGATCTATCTGGGCCGAGAGATCCTCGCCAACACTCTCCAAAGTCAAACTCGTCGAACGATCGCTAGCTACTAGAGCGAGATCATCCATACATTTGCTAACTAATTCTCGAACGTTGGTGATCTCCGGTTTTACATTGGCCACATCTGCATCAAATCGACTTACTTCAAGTAAGTCTTCAAGGAGTTTTTCAAATTTATCAATTTGCGCCAATAACAATTCAGTACTTCTGCTTATTGCCGGATCAAAACTATCTCGTGCATTAAAAAGGAGATCGGATGCCATTCGAATAGTGGTTAATGGCGTGCGAAGTTCGTGTGAAACATCAGAGACGAATTGCTGTTGGACGCGTGAGAGATTTTCTAATCGTCTGATTTGCTCTTCAATAGAACGAGCCATGTCATTAAAGGATTGACCCAGTCTGCCGATTTCGTCTTTACTTTGGATATCTAATCGAAGATCGAGGGCACCAGTTGTAAGTTTTTCAGCAGTAGCTGCAACATTTCGTATCGGCTCCAGTATTTGACGGAGCGTTAACCACGTGACAAAAGTAATTAAAATAAGTAGCGCAAATCCAGTCAACCAAAGATAATTCCTAATCAAATCTAAGGCTTTCAATTGTGGTTCTAAACTGAAGAGCACATACATTTCATATGTTCCAGACTTTGATACTTGAATCTCTTCACCAACAGCTACCGATGGAACCAATTTTCCGCTGGCATATTTGGTATTAACAATCTCCCATGAAATGTTGCTCGTTGAAGCGACCTTCTCGCGTAATGAATTGGTGATTGAAGTGAGCGAAATTTTGTTAGATACCGCGTCGATGGGTACTTCTGGATCAATATTTTGTAATCCTCTTACTAAAATAATTTCCCGACTTGAAATATCACTTCCGATCGCTTGTGAATTAACAATCTCTTTTGCCGTACGTTGAAGTTCTGAATCAGTTCTGCTGGAAGCAAGTAATCGAGTTTGAGCAAAATAGATGGTGTAGACAGCTTCCGAGATTGCCGAGTCGACCTTTTCTTCTTTAATACCCGCTGAAATTCGTGCAAAAAGCGTCGTTCCGACCAGGCCAAGCACTACAGATGTCAGAAGGACAATGGAAAGAATTACTTTTAGCGTCAGCGAACGTCGAATTCGTTCGGTCATCGAATCCATTACTTACCTCGAGATCCGCTGGCTCCCGCTTTGTATCCAATTCCGCGAACTGTGGTGATGATGGCGGGATTTTCTGGATCGTGTTCTACTTTCGCACGAAGTCGTTGTACATGAACGTTCACTAATCGCGTATCAGTCGAATGTCGATAACCCCATACTTCATTAAGCAGGGCTTCTCTGGTAAATACTCGGCCAGGCTCTTTGGCAAGCGCGACAAGAAGATCAAACTCCAAACGAGTGAGTGGGATCTCTTTTGAAGCACGGGTAATGGTGTGCTCGACAACATCAATAGAGATATCACCTAATGTCAGGATTCCCTTTACATCTGAAGAAGTTCTACGCAATCTCGTTTTGATTCGAGCAACAAGTTCGCTTGGTTTAAAAGGCTTCACCATGTAATCGTCTGCCCCGGCTTCTAAACCAAGGACAATGTCATGGGTATCGCCTTTTGCAGTCAACATCACTATTGGAATCTGAATTGCATGTTCTCTAATTTGGCGACAGACTTCCACGCCATCTAGTCCGGGCAGCATGACATCAAGCAGAATCAAATCTGGCGGATTATTCTTCACAACATCGAGTACTTCATCGCCTCGACTAACTAAATCAACTTCAATCCCAACACCGTTGAGAACAATGCCCAACATCTCTGCAAGGTCTTGATCATCATCGACGACCAATACCGAAGTCATTAGCTACCGTGTTCCCATGAGTTGAGATATTCAACTTGCGCCGGAGTGAGAGTATCAATTTCACTTCCCATGCTCTGCAACTTTAGGCGCGCAACTTCTTTATCAATCTCAGTTGGAACGTTGTGAACTCCTGGCGTCAGATGCTTCGCTTCTTTAACAAGATATTCCGCAGTGAGTGCTTGATCTGAGAATGACATATCCATCACTGCTGCTGGATGGCCTTCTGCTGCGCCAAGATTTACGAGGCGACCTTCAGCAACAAGCAGAATACGGCGACCGTCTGAAAGAACATATTCATCCGTTTGATGGCGAATTCGAGCATTCTTCTTCGTCGCATATTTCTCTAACCATGCGACATCAATTTCAATATCAAAGTGGCCAGAGTTAGCGAGTATTGCTCCATCTTTCATCAATGAGAAATGCTCTGAGCGAAGCACATCGCGATTACCAGTTACAGTAATGAATACATCGCCAATTTTTGCTGCGTCGTACATCGGCATGACTCGATAACCTTGCATCAAAGCATCGAGCGCCTTTGTTGGATCAATTTCGGTAACGACAACATCAGCACCTAAACCTTTTGCACGTTCTGCAACGCCTTTTCCGCAATATCCAAAACCGGCAACGACGAGTACTTTTCCGGCAAGTAATTGATTCGTTGCTCGGAAAATAGCATCAAGTGTTGATTGCCCGGTTCCATATCTGTTATCAAACATATGTTTGGTATCTGTATCGTTCACAGCAATCATGGGGAAAGTAAGTGCGCCATCTTTTGCCATTTGATGGAGTCGAATGACGCCAGTTGTTGTCTCTTCGCAGCCACCGGCAATATTTGGCAAAAGTTCTTTTCGAGTTGTATGCAAGGTATTTACTAAATCGCAACCATCATCAAAAACTTGGTGAGGCTGAATATCAAGTGCGGCATTGATATGTTTGTAGTATCCATCTCGATCAATACCATTTCGAGCAAAGACAGAAATTCCATATTCGTGAACAAGCGCGGCAGCGGTGTCATCTTGGGTGGAGAGTGGGTTTGATGCACAGAGCGCAATTTCTGCTCCGCCGGCTTTCAGCGTTCGCATTAAATTAGCGGTCTCGGTAGTCACATGCATACACGCTGAGATGCGCACACCTTTAAATGGCTGTTCTTTTGCAAATCGATCTCGGATTTGAGCAAGCACCGGCATATTGCGTTCCGCCCACTCGATGCGTTTCTTTCCTTCCGCCGCAAGGGCTGGATTGGCAATGTCATGTGCGATTGCGGTCGTTAATGGATTCACAGGTAAGAGCTCCTCTTATATGGCACGTATATTTAGCGAGAGCCGTACTTTACCGCGACTTAATGAAGTTCAGCACCTCGTCGCGAATTACCGCCATCTCTTTGGCTGTTTTTGCCTCAACATTGAGTCGAAGAAGTGGCTCGGTATTAGATGGTCGAACATTGAACCACCATTCAGGCGCTGAGACTGTCAAGCCATCGAGTCGATCGAATTTAAGACCTCGCTCTTCTGCTTGAAGTTCATAGCGTTCTTCAATTGCAACGATGGATTCTTTTGGACTCGCAACTTCTGTATTTATCTCACCACTTTGGAAATAACGATTGTAAGGAGCAAGCAGAGTTGATAACGGCACTGTGCTTTCTATCAGCGCTGAAATCGCATGAAGTGCGGCCAGCATTCCAGAATCTGCTCGCCAAAATTCTTTAAAGTAGAAATGTCCCGAATGTTCACCGCCAAATATCGCGCCAGTTTCTTCCATAAGTTTCTTAATATAAGAATGTCCGACTCGACTTCGCACTGCAGTGCCGCCCGCGGCTTCAACAACTTCCCTTACTGTTTGAGAAGAAATCAAGTTATAAATAATTGTTGATTGGGGATGTTTTCTCAGTTCACGATCGGCGATTAATGCAGTGAGCGCAGAAGGTGAAACCAAAGTACCCGTTTCATCAACGAGGAAGCATCGATCCGCATCACCATCAAATGCCAGACCTATATCTGCTTTTTTCTTTTTTACTAGTTTCTGTAGATCAACTAAATTTTCGGGATCAATGGGGTTTGCTTCATGATTGGGAAAGGAACCATCTAATTCGAAATAGAGCGGGAAGATTTCGGCATCAATGCGGGCAAGCACAGCTGGCGCAGTGTGGCCGGCCATGCCATTTCCAGCATCAACTGCAATGCGAAGTTTTCTCCCCGAAAAGCCTCGATCAAAGAGCGAAAAGAGGAAATCAACATAATCCGTCAGCATCTCTCGACGAGTTTCCTTACCAACTGGTCGATTTGATATCGGCGAACCCGCTTCGATTGCATTTCTAATCCACGTTAATCCAGTTTCTTTGCCGATTGGTCGAGCGCCACTTTTACATAACTTAATTCCGTTATAGGCGGCTGGATTATGGCTAGCTGTAAACATTGCACCCGGCATATTCAATCTGCCGGCAGCAAAGTACAACAGGTCAGTTGATGCTAAGCCGATGCGAATGACATCCATTCCTTGCGAAGTAACGCCGTGGGCGAAAGCGTCTGCAAGTTCTGGCGAGGATGGCCGCATATCTTCACCGATGACGACGGTGGCAGGTTCTCGTTCACTCTCTAAGAAACGTGCAAAGGCAGCGCCAGCTGAAAATGTAAAATCTGGAGTTAACTCTTTTCCAACCAGGCCACGAATGTCATACGCCTTAATTATTTTGTCGAGTGATTCGCTATTCATTTACCACAACTTTATGATGGCAGAACTCTGAGATGTCCGCGCCTTCCATGTTGCGCGCTCTTTTCGGTTTTAATCTCTGCGTTTCGCTCCTTCTCAACATCTGCCAAGCCAACTTCTCGAATTGCATCCGCAATAGCCATCAAATCATCTTCGCTTGGACCGCTTGTGTAGCTTTCTGGGTGGTGTTGCAGAACGGTCCATCCCATCGGCACCGTCAATTTTTCACTATGTATTTCACATAAATCATAGGCATGAGGTTCGGCATACGTTGCTAACGGTCCTAATACCGCCGTCGAATCTGAATAAATATATGTCAGAGTTCGCATCGCAACGTTTCGACAACCAGTTCGTGAACATGACCGAACTGTTCGTCGTGACTTTTCAGATGACATGCCAACAGACTAGTGCGAAATTAAGAAATAGTTGCTGCGTTTGAAATTGGTTTCGCGGCCGTGTCGAGAATGGATCCCGATTTCAATGGTAAGAAGGCAATCCCCGACGCGGTTCGCCACGTAAAAGCGCCGCCAGAAAGTGTGGCGCCACGGGGGGTGCGTGAAATCGTTACTTGGCGGGTATTTGCTGGAACTTGCCATTGAAGAAAGTCTCGTTCATGAAAAGTCTTACTCGAAATCTTGCCTTTAGCGTTACTCCACGAAAGCACCACATCGATTGCATCACTTACTAAGGTAAGAGTTGGCTCCAACCCGCCAAGATTGATCACTATCGGGGCTTGTTCCAATTCGTCAGCGCTTTGACTTGGAGTACTCCACTGGAAATCCCGGAAATTTTTTCCTTCAAAGTAGGTATACACCGACGCAACCAGATTTTGATCTGCTGTTATTTTCAGACCAAAAATATTTGAGCCTAGATCACCCTCCAATGAAACTTCTCGGACTATACCCGGCGCGAGATTAATTGCATTGAGACCTATCGGCGTTATCACACTCTGTGAATTTGATACTTGAACTGATGCGGTGGTCTTTACATCGCCAGTATTCATAAGACGTAAAATATGTTTCACCGAAATTGCTTTTGATTTATTTTTCTTATCGATGTTTCCTGATGTCGTGGGAATTCCTCCGATGAAAAGCGTTGGCGCGCTGAAGGATTGTGAATTAACGTAATCCCCTCCATAAGTACGTAAACCTTTCTTTCGCTCATCGAAAAGATAGGACGTAATTCTTCCCGTTCTGGTGATCAAGTGAAATGCGGTGGCGGAATTTCCAGGAACAATTGAGTCAAGCCGAATATTTTTCTGTGAGCTCTGCTTAACGGTATAGGAAAGTTTCGCGAGAAAACCTTTCTCCGAATATGCCGATATTTCCATTACGGCATCACTGAGACCACTATTAACTAGAGAGAGATAACTCTGGCTCGTGATATCAGCGCTACCTCCGACAAACCAACTATCGGATATACCGGCAGAACAAATTGCAGCACCAGTCCACGTTGAACTCTTGGTTTGAATCGCAAAGGTCGTTCCATTATTTCCAGCGACGAGAAGTGGTGATTTACCAACGACATGGCTCGTAGCGCCAGCGCTTCTAAATTTCAACACTTTCTTGGTGGATAAAACGTCATGTATTTGGGTTTTTTTACTCGGCAAAAGAGCCGTAACTAATCCACTATTTGCAGAAGCTGGACAGACTGTCGGCGAAAAATTCCGGGTAATACGAGTTGTGACACTTCCCTGTGGGAAAAGTAGGGTTGCAATGACCGCTACAGCAAGAAAGAGAATAAAACCGACTCCGGGAATTTTTCTCATGCGAGTTCCTCAATGGGCACTTCACGTCGACGTCGGCCACGCGGTGACGCGAGAATTATCAAAGTTAATATGAAAATGAACTGCAACGAGATGAGCGCTCTTCTTTGAGTGCCATCGTGGAAAATTTGAATAACTCCTTTTTCCGGGATTGAAAAGGCGGGATATCCCTCTGGAGATTTCTCAATTGGTAACGATCGGCCATTGAAAAGCAGTTTCCATTTGCCATCAAATTTCTCAGCGATGACGAGCGTGCCCTTACTTGGCGCAATTGTTTTTGCACCAATGTCACCGCTTGCAACCTCAAGCGTTGAAGCATCGGCAAAGGTGAGTGAAATTCTGGTGCGGGCATTTGTAATTTTCCAGGAAATTCCATCTTTAGTCGCAGCTGAACGAGTAAAGCCGCCAATTCCATCGATTGTGCGCACTAAATCTTGATCGATAGGTTGCGAGAGGAAGAGATATTTAATTCCAAAATTCCCAAGAACTTGGCTGCTTGCCACTCCTACGCCAGTAACCAAATCTCCGACCGCTTCATTCACTCGAGCATCGACGTCGTACAGCGGATCTGCATCACCGAGTTCTAAACTCGTATCGCGGGCAATGAAATACGTGATGCTGTTCTTCTGTGAAGTAATGACAAGAGTTTTATATCGAGATGGTGTTTCACCGCTAGCGCTGATGTAGGCAGGTAATTTTGCTTGATGGCTACTTGTCACTACTGATTTCGCTCCAACTGATACCCACCACACTGAGCTCACGAGAATTGATATGAATGACAATGCAGAAATCACCAGAGTAAGAAGGTGTCGATAACCAACATGCGAAGTGGAGAGCAGGGGCAGATGCCGATTACCAAGAAGCACTGCCGAAATTACGGAAGCGAATGTAGCGAGAACTAACAAGCTCCCCACATATGGTGTGAGCGGTTGAAAGTTTCCATGGCCAGCAACTGGAAATAATGTCGCAAGAATCGCAACTGAAAAACACGTCAGTGAAAGTTCGCCGTAAACCCGTGTGACGGAACTGAATAATGCAACGAGGGCGATAACTAGCGCAGGGGAAATGATCCATATCGGCAGACCCAATATTCCACCTGGATTTCCCAAAAGGATCTTGAGGTAATTATCTGAAGCTACTTGAAGTCCGGGTTCGATCAGAAAGCGGGATGGATGTCGTAACAAAGTGGCAGACCAAGGAAACCCAACTAAGAGTGGGACTCCTAGGAGCGAAATAAATCGCGCACCTTCTTGCGTGAAAAATTTTCTCGCCACAAATTCTCGCGCACGAATGAGTTGATAGACGTAGGGAAACGCTTTGATACTCTGCCACAAAACAACGGTGAGAAAGAGTAAAGGCGAGAAAAAGAAAATTAAGGAGTCACACAGAGCTAAAAAGAAAACTCGGGGCCACGTAATCTCTGTGATGGATCGCTGCACTAACGTGCCGCAATAAAATGGAATAAGCACCGCAACAACGAGCGTGCCAAAAGTACCTACATGGATGGAATTAAGGATTGCGGGCGAGAGCGCAAAAAGTCCAGCACCGCTTAAAGCAATAACTCGGTTCTTTGTATATCTCCTCGCAAATTTATACGTTAAGACAAAGACGAGTGGCACTGCTATGAGAAAGAGAGTTGTAAAGAAGAATTTGAGATTTCCCAATGTGAGCAGACTTGCCACACCAAGCATGAATATCCATGGTGAGGCGCTGGCGCTACTTCCCTGTCCTACCGTATGCCACGACTCGGTATATTTTCGAAGTAAATCAACGCCACTAGCCGGCACTGGCGAAAGCGCTCCACCGGCAATATCACCCAAACGATTTCGCGAAGCAATAAGGGTCAGAACTATCAGTGCACCTGTGAAAATATAGATAGGTCGCGAGAAGAAAGATTTCAATTTAGCAAATTGCTCGTCATCGGTAAAAAGTTCATCGCTTTCATCACTTGAAATATCTTCTTTACCGAGATTAATTGTCGGAAGTGTGAGTTCTTCTTGTTCGTCAGCTTCGCCCTTAATCCAACCAGTCTGCGCACTTCTTCGATCAAAGTAGCGAGATATCGCTGCACGTGCTCGGTCCAGTGCCAGGCTAATTTGGCTGCCTCGAGGTGGAATAAATTCAGCGATAATTCGAGAAGAGAGCAACCGTACTTTTCTCCGCTTTTTTCGAGCATCGAAAATCAATGTGGGCTTGATAAAAAGTAGACCAACTGCAGCAACTTCATCTGCTGCGTATCCAGGTAACTTAGCAATGAGATATCCGATAGATCTCGCAACGGCTGAAAAGAGAAGTTGCACTGTTATAAGGGGTAACCACCACCATGATGCATTTGCAAGAAGTACATAGGCTGCATTGCGACGATCGAGTAATAATGGACGACGAAGAAATGCTTCGGAGACATCTACCGAACGTCGTTCACTCGACGCAGCTTCGGCGTGATACAGCAGAGCATCAGAGACAGCAATGACAGAGTGTCCGGCAGTTCGAACGCGCCAACCAAAATCAACATCATCGCGAAAGAGCGAGAGGTTCGGATCTAAGCCACCAATCTCTTCGTAAACATCCCGGCGTACAAGTGCTCCGGCAGTATTCACTGCCAAAACTTCACGGATGCCATCGTGTTGGCCTTGGTCTTGTTCGCGATACTCCATTCCTGTCCATCGCGCGCCATTGGGTGCAATGCTTACGCCCATTTCAAGAATATGACTACGGTCGTACCAGCCGAGAATTTTTGGCCCAGCGACTGCAACGTTGGGTCGTTCATCAACTGCATTAATCAATTCTGATAACGCGCTCTTTGCTGGCGCTGAATCATCATGAATAAACCAGAGCCACTCAACAATTTTTTCGTCAGCGCTACGTTGTTTAACTCGTGGCGTTTTACTTAGCGCTTCATTTATTGCATCCCCAAAACCAGTTCCGCGAGGCATCGAAAAAGTTTTGAAATCAGAACTTCGTAAAAGTTTTAATGAGTTATCGTGTGATTCGGTATCAATTGCAATTGCGTTATCGATGGGATAACTCTGTGAAGCTAGCGCGGCAACAACTTTTGGAATCCACGTTTCACCATCATGCGCCACCAATATTGCAGTGACATGATGGCGTGTATTTATTTCGGCCATAGTGTTGTCACCACCTCGCCGACTGAATAAGCCGAGTCGAAATTTAAGCGGGTCTACGCTTCAAACGGCGTCGTTCACGCTCTGATAGTCCGCCCCAGATTCCGAATCGTTCATCGTGAGCTAGTGCGTACTCGAGACATTCTGAGCGAACTTCACATGACATGCAAACGCGCTTCGCTTCTCGAGTCGACCCACCTTTCTCAGGAAAAAAAGCTTCAGGGTCAGTCTGCGCACAGAGCGCACGCTCCTGCCAGGAAAGTTCGACTATTTCGCCATTACCTAATTGAATGCTTGGACCGACGTTGGAATATTCACTGCGTCGAAGTTCAGACATCTACCTTCTCCTCAAGTCACTTCGATCTGATTGATTCAGTCCGAAGGGGCCCCCTGAGCGGCGGCGCTACTGGCTGAATTACACGCGTGTTATTCGTTTGAGTCAAGTCCTGAAAAGGGTCAAAATCCCAAAATCGCAGAATTTTCGTGAGAATTCTCGCTTATCACTGCATTTTCGCGCACAAAACAATTAATTAATGTGGAATGCGCGCCAATGTGTGCGCCAGGTTCAATAATCGAGCCAGAAATTGTGCAATGACTTCCAATTGAAGCACCAGTTCCAATAAAACTTCCCTCCCCAATAACGGCATCGTGCGCAATCTGTGCACCAGGTTCAATCAGCGCTTTCGCAGAGTGGGTTGGTGTAGCCGGAGATGAAAAGACTCCGGAAAGTAAATCTCGAGATGCTTTGATTAAAGCCGATGGCGTTCCAATATCGAGCCAATAACTGCGATCAACGAAACCTTTTACAGTGAAACCTTGCTCAAGTATTTTTGGAAAAGTTTCCCGTTCAACGCTGACAACCCTGCCATCTGGAATCATTGAGAAAACTGAAGTATCAAAGATGTAACAGCCCGCATTAATGAGATTGGTTACTGGGTTCTCCATTTTCTCTAAGAAGGCAGAGACATTTCCCTGTTCATCAATGGGTACACATCCAAAAGCGCGGGCATCCGAAACTTCAGTGAGATACAACGTCACTGCAGATTTTTCGCGGTGGTGAAAAGAAATCTGACCGGCAAGATCATGACCGCTCAATACATCACCATTGAAGATGACAACTGAATCGCCAGGTTGTAAATCTAAAATATTGCGCGCATTCTTAATTGCGCCACCTGTACCAAGAGCTTCTTTCTCAACGGCATAATGAATTTTTAATCCAAACTTTGAACCATCGCCAAAATATGGTTCGAAGACTTCTGCCATAAATGATGTGGCCAGCACTATTTCCGAAATTCCCGCAGCTTTAGCTTTCAATAATTGATGAAGGGTAAAAGGCACGCCCGCTACTTTTAACATGGGTTTTGGAGTTTTTTCCGTTAAAGGAAGTAGTCGAGTACCTCGTCCACCAACCAGCAAAATCCCTTTAGTTGCCATGAATAATTCGCTCTGCTGCTTCACTTATTTTCATATCTGTTGCGGTGAGTGCAACTCGAATGTATCTCGAACCAGCAGTTCCATAAAAACTTCCGGGCGTTGCAAGTATTCCGCGATCTGCCAACCAACCCACGCTCTCCCAATCACTCTCATTTCGAGTGCACCAGAGATAAAGTCCGGCACCGGAGAATTCAATGGTAAATCCAACTTTCTCTAGCGCTGACTTTAAAACTTTTCTTCGTGCTCGATAACGCTCTGCCTGAATAAGTACATGTGACTCGTCACCTAGTGCGGTTGTCATCGCATGTTGCACAGGAAGCGGAACCATCATGCCGGCATGTTTTCTAATCTCTAAAAGTTTCTTTATTAATGCGCTATCGCCAACAATAAATGCGCCACGGTACCCAGCGAAATTAGATCGTTTTGATAATGAATGGACTGCGATGATGTTGGAGTTATCGCCATGTGTCAGTGACAGAATCGAAACTGGCGATTCAGTATCAGGAAACGGGACGTAACATTCGTCGGAAGCAAGTACTCGGCCGGAAACTCGTGCCCATTCGATAGTGCGAAGTAATTCGGTTTTCGAATGAACTCGACCGGTGGGATTAGAAGGGGTATTAATCCATGTTAAATCGGCGTTGGGCCACTGTGCAGCATCGATTCCTACTTCGTGCACTTGCGCACCGGCAATCAGCGCCCCGACTTTGTAACTTGGATATGCAATCTCCGGGATTAATACCGTTTGAGATTCGAGAAAAGTAGGTAACCAGGCAACGAGTTCTTTTGAGCCAATTGTCGGTAGAACATCGAAATCTCCGCTAGCGCCCAACACATCGCGTGAATATTTCTTCAACGCGTCGCGCAACTCATTGGTACCGGCGGTCACGGGGTAAGAAGGTGAGTTCGAATTTTCTTGAAGCGAACGTTGAATGAAATCTGGAGTGGGGTCAACCGGTGTCCCTTGCGAAAGATCAATGATTCCGGCTGGAAATCGGCGAGCTCGGTCGCCATATGGAGCGAGGGTGTCCCAAGGGAAATCTGGAAGCTTCACGAGCCCTCGTTCTCTGAAATGGCGTTAAATTTATTCAGCAGGCTTTTTTTGAATGGCGAGAACAACTTTATGGTCACGACCGGTTGGACCAACTTTATTTGCTCCACCTGGTGAACCCAATTCCTCAAAAAATTCCGCGTTGGCGCTGGTGAATTCTTTCCATTGAGCAGGAACATCATCCTCATAATAAATCGCCTCTACGGGACAAACTGGCTCACATGCACCACAGTCCACACATTCATCGGGTTGAATGTAAAGCATTCGCTCGCCTTCGTAGATGCAGTCGACTGGGCACTCTTCAATACATGACTTATCTTTTATATCTACACAAGGTTCAGCGATGATGTATGTCATGGTCGAAATAGTACAACTCTGAGGTAGAAATATCTTGTGAAGTACTCCGCTCAAGCCGTCAGTGCCGCGATTGGCCATCGGGTCTCGGTTCGACTCCGTAGCGATAACGGTTATCAAGACTTGCTGGGTGTACTTGAAGCCCCCGATGCAATTAGAAAGCGAGATGGCTCGCTTGCACATTTTGATCCACGTTTGGTTTATGCCTGGCGGAAAGTTGAGAGTATTTCGGAAGTAGGTAAAGGGCTACCACTTTCACTTCGAATTAAGACGATTGAATTAGCGGCATTTCACACGTGGTTACCTCGCCATTATGAAGAGTGGGGTTCATGGCATCTCCGCATTGATGCTGGAATAACAAAACGAGCAAATTCGATTTTGGTACTCGGTGATCCACATAATAGTCAGAACCTCGAGATTGAAAATGAAATAGCAAGTGCGCAGAAACTTTTCGATCAATCTCGTGTGCCATTAGTTTTTATGATTCCGCAACCGTTAGGTGAGAAAACCCAAGAGTTTCTCCTTTCAAATAATTGGCGGATAACCGGTGAAATATTCACTTTAATCGGTGATGCAACGTTGATTGCCCCGCTCGATGAGACCATCGTCGAGGTAAGCGATCACCCTTCCGCAGAATGGCTTGCAGTTGAAGGCGACCATGCACTTCACGAACTCTTTAAACGTACACCTGCTTTCTATATTTCATTACGGAAAGCAGGAGTAGTCGTGGCTAGGGGGCGCATCGGATTTGAAAATTCGTGGGGAATTCTCACCCGGATTTTTGTTGTTGAAAATGAACGTGGAAAAAAATATGGCGAAGCAATTCTTCGTGCAGCTGCTGACATCGCCCGTTCCCAAGAGATTCGCCAACTTGCGTTACATGTTGATGCTGAGAACACGGCTGCCATATCGCTTTATACAAACAATGGATTTCGACGCCACCATTCCGTTCACTTTTACGAGAAAGTGCCAGACGTTTTACCTGTCATAGGTTGCTGCTGATGGATCTTTCACTGTATGACACGCACACTCGTATCGAGCAGATTATTTCTGCCCAAGATAACTCGGTCATAAAGATCTACTGCTGCGGGCCAACGGTTTATCGCGATGCACATATCGGAAACCTGCGTACTTTTCTCCTTGCCGATCTGGTTGTTCGAGTTCTCCATCACCTGGGAAAGCAAACTCTGGTCGTGCAGAACATCACCGATGTCGGACATATGACGGATGATTTTGAAGAGGACAAATTACTTGCACAGGGTAAAACTGAATCTCGTTCTGCGTTAGAAGTCGCACGTGATTATGAATCTCGATTTCATCGCGATCTTGCCCAACTCAATATTCAGCCCGCTGATCATTACCCACGAGCAAGTGAGTCGATTGACTTGATGCTTACTCATATTCAACGCCTGATCGATTTGGGTCACGCTTACATAGGAAGCGATCACACAATTTATTTCTCTGCTAAAAGTTTTCCTACGTATGGCGAATTAAGTGGAAATACCTTAGACAAACTAAAACCTGGCCACCGGTATGACTATGTCGATGATGGCGCAAAAAACTTCCACGCCGATTGGGCGTTATGGAAGTCAGCGCAGCAACGGACGGAAATGGTCTGGAATTCGCCATGGGGAATTGGATTTCCCGGTTGGCATATTGAGTGCTCGGCTATGTCATTGAAATATCTCCATGGCCATGTTGATCTACATATTGGTGGCATTGATCTTCGATTTCCTCATCATGAGAATGAACGTGCGCAATCCAATCCACTCACAACAGATCATTCACGCCAACGAGCGAGTGCGGAAGCGGTTTCGCATTGGCTCCATGGTGAACACCTTCTCTTTGAGGGACGGAAAATGTCGAAGAGCGCCGGTAATGTGGTGTTGATTTCTCATATCATCGAAAAAGGTTTTGATCCGCTGGCATTACGTTTTTGTTTTCTTGAAAATAGATATCGAAGCCAGATGGACCTTTCCTGGGCTTCAATTTCGGCAGCGCACCACACACTCAATAAATGGCGATCATTGGCGCAATTAGATGAACCTCTCAACGAAAAGACAAAAGATACTGTGAACGAAATTGTGCAGGAGATTATTCAAGCTTTTTGCGACGACCTTGATACACCACGCGCTATGCAGATTCTTCGAAATGTGATGAAGAGTTCCGTTTCCGAAAGCCAAAAAGGTGCAGTACTCCATGCAGTCGAACCACTCTTTGGTTTGGCGTTGACTCGCCGCGTTGCTGCTCGTGATCTTTCGCCCGCAGCGCGTGAGTTACTCGAACAACGAGCTGCTGCTCGTGTCGCAAAGGATTTTAAGTTAAGCGATGCCTTGCGAGAGAAACTTGATGAAATAGGAATTGCAATTCACGATGGGCCAACGGGACAACGTTGGGAGTGGAAAATTTAGGGAGTAAGCAAAGCCGCAATCAGCGCGCTGAGAAATCCCACAACAATGAAATAAGTTCCAGTAGTTCCGCCCGTGATTAATAATTCATCACCATTGCCGATCGTGCTCGCTCGCCACACGACAAACGCCCACCCAACCAGAGCAAAGAGTTTGATTCTTCGATCAAAATAATTCTGACCGATAAATCTCATGCCAAGAAAAGTTCCGGCAATTGCAATGAATAAGCCCACAGGTGGCCACGCGTTATGAATAAAAGATGATGCAATACCAAGGAGTGCGCCAAATAAGAGTCCGATAATTATTTTCATGAGATACCAGCGAAGATATCGGTTTCTCGACCTTGGTCATCAAATGGCCCAGATTTTTCACCATGTACCAATGTGTAGTACTCGTTTCCAAAAACTTGTAACCCCAAATTATTAGAGAGTGCAAAGAATGGTCCATCCACTGAAATTTGAGTGGAATGAGCTTTCATCGCTGCCATCTTTTTTTCAACAAAGGAACCACCATCGACAACGGTTGTGACGAGTTCATCCGGTTGCGCGAACGGGAAATCTTCGGCTTTTTCAACGCCCATGAAGTCTGACCCGATTTTCTTCATCTCAGCAATGCCTTCTTCAATCACGGACCGCGGAATAGTGTTCC
Source organism: uncultured bacterium (assembly GCA_963978235.1). Lineage (GTDB taxonomy): Bacteria > Actinomycetota > Actinomycetes > Nanopelagicales > Nanopelagicaceae > UBA7398. The sequence continues at coordinate 28,727 of CAXBQM010000001.1, forward strand.
AATAAATTTTTGGAATTGACCATCCAGCGGAACGCGCTAACTCTGCTGCCCGCATCGCGACTCGGTGAGCTTGGATGTGATCCGGGTGGCCATAACCGCCATTGGTGTCATAGGTAATTAATACATCTGGTCTGATTTCTAAAATTATTTTGACGAGTTCCTGGGCCGCATCATCAATATTTGCGCTCCAAAAAACATCCGAGCGCGAATTGGGTTCCGTACCCATCATTCCACTATCGCGCCAGATTCGATGCGGTGCGCCGAGAAATCTATGGTCAGATACACCGATTATTTTCATCGCTTCCGCTAATTCTTTTTCGCGATGCGGACCAAGTGCATCATCATGTGAGCTTGCCAAATGTGCCAGTTCTGGAACTAACACTTCGCCTTCTTCGCCACGTGTACAAGTAACTAAGGTGATACGTGCGCCTTCCGCAACATATTTCGCCATCGTCGCCCCATTATTAATAGTTTCATCATCAGGGTGTGCGTGAACGAGTAATAAAGATTTAGTCATATAAGCCCATTCTGCCGTACGATGTTGCCAATGAGTACCGACCAGAAAGATAATCGCGCGCGGTTGCCACGCGACGAACGCCGTGCTCAACTTCTCTCGGCAGCGCTTGAAGTATTCACGCAGGCTGGATATCACGCAGCAGCAATGGATGAAATTGCCGATCGAGCCAGCGTCAGTAAACCGGTTCTCTACCAACATTTTCCTTCGAAACTCGATCTCTATCTCGCAGTTTTAGATTTACATATCGACTCACTCGTCTTTGCAATCCAAAAAGCAATCGCTTCAACTCCGGATAACGCGGCCCGAGTAAAAGCAACCATTGATGCCTATTTCGGATTTATCGAAAGCGAAGGCGAAGCTTTCCGACTTCTCTTTGAAAGCGATATGAGCGTCGAACCACAAGTAAGGGAGCGACTCAATCGAATGACTTATGACTGTGCTGCCGCGGTCAGCGCTGTTATTTCTATAGACACTGGATTACCTAAAGAGGCGTCGATGCTCTTGGCGATTGGAATCATCGGCAATGCACAAATTACTGCGCGCCACTGGCTCGATCGTGACAGCACTATGACTCGTGATCAGGCATCTACTTTTGTCACGAATCTCATTTGGCGCGGAATTTCCGGATTCCCAAAATCCTAATAGACTCAGAGTTATGAGCGCTAAAAAACAAACTGGCACTAATAATTCGGATTCAGATAACGCGGTATCAGAAATTAGAATCGCTGTGAGCGATGTGGCACGAGAAATAACGATTCAATCAGCGTTAGCTCAGGCAGAGATCCTCGATCGAGTTAATAAAGCGCTGAGTGCAAATGCTGCGGTGGTCTTTGATGATGTGCGTGGTCGGCAATTCTTAATCCCGGCACAGAAAATTGGTGTCATCGAGATTGGTGATGCCACGGAGCGAAAAGTCGGATTCACTAATTCTTAAGAAGTAACATGGTGAACATTGCTTTAGAACCAGACCAAAATCCCGTCTACGTTAAAGCGATCGAAGGCGCTGGTGGCGTTCTCTCACCATTAAATAGTGAAGTCGGAAGTAGTGAAGTTGGAAGTAGTGAAGTTCGTGCACTTGTGTGGACTGATTATGGTGATCCCACTGGCCTGCAACGAACGCTCGAAAAGAATCCACAATTAGAGTGGGTACAGCTCCCCTTTGCAGGCGTTGATGCGTTCGCACACTTATTGCACTTTCCGGTGAAATTCACCTGCGCGAAAGGTGCCTATGCTGAACCAGTCGCAGAACATGCGCTCACTTTGGCGTTGGCGCTTGGTAGAACCATCCCAGAGCGAGTTCAAGCTAAAAGTTGGGGACGAAAGTTCGCCGACTCACTTTTTGATACCAATGTACTCATCATTGGAGGTGGTGGAATCGCTGAAGTTTTAGTTTCACTGCTTCAACCATTTCGCCCGAAAATAACGGTCTTACGAAAACACCCGCAATATTCGTTTCACGGTAGCGCTGAAGTTCTTAGTTTCTCAGAATTCGATGCCGCAATTACGCAAGCAAAGTTTATTTTTATTACTTGTGCACTTACTTCCGAAACACGAAACCTCTTTAATGATCGTGCCTTTAAACTCATGCGATCAGACTCATATCTCATCAATGTTGCTCGGGGAGAAATCATTGATCAACCCGCACTCATTCACGCGCTTCGTCACAACGAAATCGCCGGAGCAGCGATCGACGTTACTTATCCAGAACCGCTGCCTGATGGTCATGAGTTATGGAGCGCACCACATGTATTGATTACGCCACACACGGCAGATACTCCAGAGCTCATTACTCATCTCTTTGCGGAGCGGCTTCGAATAAATGTCAGCGCATGGATTGCAGGTGAAGCACTTACTGGTGAAGTTGACCCGATTCTGGGTTATTAAACAAAATTAAACAAAAAAGTCTTTGATTGCGCTCACAATCATTTCCACTGCAATAGCCGCCAAAAGTAAGCCAGCAATTCGAGCCAGCAACATCACGCCGGACTCTTTGATTACTTTGACGATAGTTGTCGAGAACATCAATGTCAGCGCGATAACAAGATGCACGCCGATGATGGCGATTACTAACGCCAAGCCATAATTAAAAGTCTGTACTTTCTGTACATACACCATGGTCGCAACAATTGCGCCAGGCCCTGCTAATAACGGGGTTCCTAGTGGCACCAGTGCGACATTCACATCCGGGTTTTCGGTTGCATTCCCTACGCCACCACGTAAAAGTTCTAACGAAACCAGTAAAAGTAATAATCCACCGGCAGCCTGCAGAGCCGGAATCGAGATATTTAAGTAGTTAAGAATTAATCGCCCAAATAACGCAAAGAGGGTTATAACAAAAAACGAAACAGTTGCCCCTTGAATCGCAAGTCGAATCTGGCGTCGTTGTGATTGGCCTTTGACGAGTGAAAGAAAGATTGGAGTTGCACCAGGCGGATCAAGAATGACAAGCAACGTAACAAATGCTTGCATGCCGAATGTCAGCGCCGACATTGTTGTGTTCATCGTTTGATCACTCTTCTCTGGTTGGCTCGAGCTTCCAACTTCTCCCACTGATCTGGCCTCGTTGAATTCTCACCTAGTTGATTGAGTTTACCGGTTCCGTGATAATCACTTGCCCCAGTTATTGCCAAGTCATATTCAAAAGCGATTCGAAGTAATGAGGCTCGTTCGGTTTCAGAGTGATCGCGATGATCCACTTCAATGCCATCAAGTCCGGCCGCAACGAGATCACTAAACATCTCCGCAGTGATGACTCGACCGCGGTGTGAAGCATAAGCATGTGCAATAACGGCTACGCCACCAGCAGCTTTAATCAATTTGATAGCGGCCACAGGAGTTGGTGAATAGTGAGAGATGTAATACTTACTTTTATTATGTAACAGCGCAGTAAAAACTTCATCGCGAGTTTTCATGGTTCCACGCGCAATCAGCGCATCGGCAAGATGTGGTCGGCCCAATGTGGCACCGTCTGAAAGTTGAGCCATTACTTCTTCTAGCGTGATTTCGATGCCAGCTTCATTGAGGCGGGCAACCATTCGCCCCATTCTGGTGACGCGATTTTCGCGAGTTTTCGCAAGCTCATCACTCAGCGCCTGGTTCTTTTCATCGAAGAGCAGACCAAGCATATGCACGCTAATTCCATCTTCGGTTTGGCATGAAATCTCTGAACCACATACTAAATTCATGCCACTCGGAAGTGCAGAAATTGCTTCCTGCCAACCACTCGTTGAATCGTGATCGGTGATTGCAAGCGTAGTAATTCCCGCCACAGCTGCGTTGCGCACAAGTTCAGCAGGTGAATCTGTGCCATCACTTGCATTGGAATGGGTGTGAAGATCAATCATCATGAACTCTTTGGTGCCGACTTTTGAGAGCGAAGAACAAAAACACCACAACCTACAAGAATTAAAATAATTCCAGGAATAACTCCCTGCGGTGGAGTTTGATTGAGCCACCACCATGCCAAAAGAGCAGCAACTGGTACTTCAAAGAAAACGATAAGCGAGACCACAGTTGGTGAAACGCGTTTTAAAGCAAAGTTAAACATGGTGTGACCAAGAATCTGCGCACTTGCGATAAGCGCTAGTAGTAATAACCAATCTTGCTGTGAATAGCCAAATGCTCTTTGTTTTAAGAGAAAAATAACTGGGAATGCGGTCAAAGTAGTGGCTGCATAGCACGCGGTTGTGTAGGTAAATGTTGAAATTTTCTGTTGGGCTTGTGAGCCGATAATTACGTATGCAGCGGAAAGTGCGCCAGATACCAAACCAGCAATATCTCCAATAAATGCTCGCCACGAAAGTTGCAGATCCACACCGGTAATCACCAGCACACCAATAAATGAAATGGCCATTCCCAGCCACGCAGGTTTAGGGATATGACCACCCAAAAAAGTAGTAAAGATGGCTGCGAATATCGGTTGCATCGCTGCCAGTGCGGTGCCGGTTGCCACGCTCGTGTATCTCATGCTGTAGAAAAATCCAACGAAGTGTGAAGCTAATAAGACACCAGCACATGCTGCCCAGAAGATTCCTTTGCGTTGTTCGGAGGTTCGCCACTCACGTGCGCGTAACGCAAATGGCAGTAATAACAAGGTGCCACCGAGATTTCGCCAGAAGATCAGCGCTAATACTGGAATTGTGGTGAGTGCAATGATTGGTCCAGACATTCCCACACCAAGAATTCCAAGAAGCAATAATGGAATATCTCGACCCACTGGCATTTTTGTGTGGTTCTGATCCTTCACAGAGAAAACTTACACGCGACCTTCCATATTGAAGGGTTACCCTTCTCCTATGAGCGGGAATGTAATTGATCGTGTATTCCTCGCCCGGCTAGCAGGGACAGCAGTCTTTGAACCCAATGGGGATCAAGTTGGCAAGGTGCGAGATGCGGTCGCGACCCTTCGTGCCAATAATCAACCACCACGAATACTTGGCTTAATTGTTGAAGTTCCACCGCGTCGTCGCATTTTTGTGCCCATCACTCGAGTCACTTCTATTGAAAGCGGCACGGTGGTAATTACTGGTTCACTCAATATGCGACGTTACGAACAACGCCAAAATGAAATTCTAGTTATTGCTGAAATGCTAGATCGAACGGTCACTCTCAATGAGAATGGCGAAAACGTAACAGTCGAAGATATCGCGATGGAACCAACCCGAACTGGCGATTGGTTCTTAAATCGCGTGCATGTGATGCGCAAAGGACGCGGTCTTCGTCGTGGCGCATCGTCAACTGTAAATTGGGAAGATATATCTGGCATTGCTCTTCATGAGTCCAATCAAGGAGTCGGAAATCTTCTGGCGACTATCGCTAATTTGCGCGCGCCTGATCTTGCTTCGATGATGCATGATTTAACGTTGAAGCGTCGCGTTGAAATTGCACGTGCACTTGATGATGAACGACTTGCCGATGTACTTGAAGAGATGGATGAAGCTGCTCGCGTTGAATTATTAGCAGAATTAGAAGGTGAACGCGCCGCAGATGTTCTCGGCGAGATGGATCCGGATGATGCGGCCGATTTACTTCGTGAAGTGGGTCAGGAACGTGCGCAAACACTTTTGGAACTTATGGAACCAGATGATGCGGAAGATGTCCGACGCCTGATGCGTTATGAAGATTATTCTGCCGGCGGCATGATGACAACCGAACCGATTGTGCTCACTGCTGATACTTCGGTTGCCGAAGCGTTGGCAACGGTGCGAAAAAGTGAAATTTCACCTGCCCTTGCTTCACAAGTTTATGTATGCCGATCACCACTGGAAACTCCAACTGGTCGATTTATCGGAATCGCTCATATTCAACGCTTACTACGTGAAGTTCCTTCAACTTTGCTTGGCTCAATCGTCGATACTGAAACTTCTGCGCTCGCACCAGAGACAAATCTCAATGACGTTTCCTCTTATTTAGCAAGTTACAACTTGCTTGCCGTACCCATTGTTGATTCGAATGAACGACTCCTTGGTGCAGTGACCGTTGATGACGTGCTCGATCACCTCTTGCCAGAAAATTGGCGACATCGAAACAATCAAGTGACGGAGGTGCAATGATGGCTGGCAATAAGGGTTTAGATACGCCTCGCACTGCGCGTCGATCATTTCGTCCTTCCTATGACCCAGAAACTTTTGGTCGCCTCTCTGAACGTTTTGCTCGTTTTCTTGGAACTGCCCGGTTCTTGGTCTACATGTCAATCTTTGTTGCCATGTGGACAGGCTGGAATTCCATTGCACCAGAACGCTTGCGCTTTGATTCATACCCATTTATTTTCTTAACGTTGATTCTCTCGCTACAGGCTTCATATGCAGCACCACTTATTTTGTTAGCACAAAATCGCCAAGCTGATCGAGATCGAGTTCAGTATCAAGAAGATCGCGCGCGCGATGAGCGAAATATTGCTGATACTGAGTACCTCACCCGTGAGTTAGCGAGTTTGCGTACTGCAATTAGTGAGGTTGCGACTCGCGATTATGTTCGCGGTGAAATTCAAGAAGCGCTTGAGGAGATTCTCGCTGAATTACGTGGAAAGTCCGAGTCGGACTCCAACTAGCGATTTCTTTCGTTGCGTTAAATTCGTAACAACTTTTGATATTGCTTGCGCAGCAGCTGAATCCGGTTCTGCAACTACTAACGGTTGACCGTTATCACCACCGGTTCTGAGCGCAGCATCAAACGGAATTTTCGCCAGAACTGGTACATCTGCGCCTAACAAAGTACTCAGTCGCTCCGCAGTTGCTTCGCCACCACCAGAACCAAAGAGTGAAATCGATTCGCCACAGTGCGGGCAGGGAAAATTCGACATGTTTTCAATTACCCCGATGACATGTTGTTTGAGTTGATGCGCAATTCGACCAGCGCGTTCGGCAACTTCTGCAGCGGCAATTTGTGGTGTTGTCACAACAATGATCTCTGAAGCAGGAATGAGTTGACCTAACGAGATTGCGATATCTCCCGTGCCAGGTGGCAGGTCAAGGAAGAGAAAATCGAGATCTCCCCAATAAGCATCGCTGAGGAGTTGTTCAAGCACGCGATGGAGTAACGGTCCGCGGTAGGCAACCGGATCTGCGCGATCAGGTTTGAACATCTCCATCGAAACAACCTTGACGCCGAAGGATTCAAGCGGGATAAAAGTTTGGTCGATAGCGGTTGGTCGCTTTCCTTCTAAGGACATTAAACGTGGGATGGAATGGCCGTACACATCCGCATCCAAAATTCCTACTTTGAAACCAGCTTTGGCAGTCGCTATTGCAATATTGACGGTGAGCGATGATTTACCAACGCCACCTTTACCCGATGCAATTCCAATCACTCTCGTCAAAGAATCTGGTTGTGCGAATGGAATAAATGCTTCTCGACCGCCTCTGATCAACTTCTTTACTTCATTGCGTTGGGCTTCATTCATCACGCCAAATTCAATTTCAACGTTGGTAACTCCTTCAACCTCACTCACCACAGAAATCACATCGGAGCGAAGTTTCTCTTTCATGGGGCAACCAGCAATGGTTAAAAGTATTGTGATGCGAGCAATTCCGGATTCACACGTTACTGATTCGACCATTCCCAATTCAGTTATTGGTCGATGAAGTTCTGGATCAATAACTTTCGCTAGCGCTGAAGATATTTTTTCACTTGTCATGAGCTGCTCATAAGTTGATAGGAATAGCTTACAAAATATCAGGATCTAACTGGACTGCTTTTTTAATCTCTTTCACTTCTTTCACTGGTGAATCTGCTTGTTCTACTACGCTGGTGATATGTTTCTTAATAAAAGTTTTTGGATGTAAATCTTTGACATCGAGATCTTCATAGCCTGGACCTAAATTACTTCGAAGTTCTTGCGTTAAACCCTGCGCCAGATTTCGTAACTTCACATAAAGCTTTGCGGCGTCAGATGCCACGCGTGGCATTCTCTCTGGACCAACCAGAATTACGGCGAGGATGAAGAGGCCGAGAAATTCTCCCGATCCAATATTGAACATAACCTCATCTTAGTAATGAGAAGAAATTCCGCATAACCTCAGTTTTGTGATGCAGCGAGGGTGACTTTTATCGTGGCCGATTTCCCAGCTCGGTCAATTGATAACTTCACCGTATCTCCCACGCTCTTTGCTCGAATCGCCACTATTAATTCATCGGATGAATTAATGGCGTTGCCATCAAGTGCGGTGATGATGTCCCCTGGTCGTAACCCGGCTTTGTCCGCGGGTGAACCAGCAACAATTCCTTGCGATTGATTCACAATCAGCGCACCTGCGCCAGTGAAACTGGTGTCTAATCTGATTCCAAGAACAGGATACGTTGCTTTACCTTCTGAAATTAATTGCTCAGCAGTTCGCTTTGCTTGGTTGATGGGAATCGCAAAACCAAGTCCAATCGAACCAGATTGTCCACCGAATGATGAGCCAAGAGATGCAATCGCAGAATTAACTCCTATTACGGCACCCGTTGCATCAACAAGTGGTCCACCAGAATTTCCTGGATTGATCGCGGCATCAGTCTGTAACGCATTGATAAAGGAACTTTCGCCGGTTCCACCACTTGATGTTACAGCTCGATTTTTTGCACTAATAATCCCTGAAGTAACTGTTCCAGAAAGACCCAGTGGAGAGCCAATTGCAATCACTTGATCTCCCACTTGAATAAGATCGCTATTTCCAAATTGCAGCGCAGGTAAACCGGTCACATTTATTTTAATTACCGCAAGATCGTAAGAGGAATCGGCACCTAATATTTTCCCGGAAAATTTCTTTCCATCATTGAGAGTGACTGTTAGATTTCCTTGACCACCAATTACGTCATTGATCACATGATTATTAGTCAATATGTAGCCATCACTTCTAATCACAAATCCGGAACCGGTTCCGCTACCGTTTTGGGATGAGGTCGAAATAGATACAACGGAAGGCAGCACTCGTGCTGCGATTCCTGCAACAGAGGTCGGTTCTCGTTCGATAGTTTGTGTTGAAGAGACCAGTTGTACCGATGTTGAATTGGGATCAGATCGACCTGCTAATTGAGATCCGCCGAAGCCACCCACTAACCCTGCAATTAATGCGAGTGCTACAAACTTATTACCGGAATTCTTATTACCGGTGTTCTGTTTCCAACTTCTCTGAGCTTTGCCCGACATACCTGAGTGATCTGCTACATCATGATCTGGATGTGACCACCATGCTGGCGACTGTTGTGAATTCATGACCGGATAGTGCTCCTTCAATCCCAAATCTCAGTAAGAGAAACCTTAAAGGCTGCTCAAAATCCAGTTTTTGTTGCGACGAGCACGCCATCCCCGAGCGGTAAAAGCATAGGAACCCATGATTCGCTCTCTTTTATAGCCTTAATCGCTTCGCGTCGTGCAATGGATAATGGATCGCGTTGCGTGGGATCAGGAACTTTTCCACCACCGAGCACGCTATCAATCACCAGCATTCCGCCCGGTCGAAGTGAACGATGTGCATGGTGGACTGATTCCAAGAGATCATCGAACTCTCGAATAATAAATAGGTCATACAAACTATCGGCTAACTTGGAGATTACTTCTCGAGAATTACCCACAATAAGTCGATAACGAGTAGTCGCAATTCCGGCTTCATCAAGAGCAGTACGAGTGATCTTTGCATGTTCTGCTTCGTTATCAATTGAAGTTAAAACACCATTAGATGGGAGTCCTTTAAAAATCCACAGCGCACTCACGCCCGATCCTGTTCCCACTTCAACAACGGATGAAGCGCCAACTAAGTGCGTGAGATAACGAAGTAGTGAACCCACCAATGGCGACGTATTCTCACTACCGACTTCGACGCCGCGCGCTCGCGCACGACTAATGACAGTATCTTCCGCAATGAAATTTTCGGAGAAAGATTTCATATCTCCACGTGGAAAATTCATAACGTTTCAAGCCAATGAGTAAGTAATCGAACCGAGAAACCAGTACCGCCTTTAGGGTTTTCGCCCTCATCTCGCTCGGAACGTGCCGGACCTGCAATATCGAGATGAACCCATTTTCGCTTCCCTACAAATTTCTCCAAAAATAGCGCTGCCGTAATTGAACCACCAGAAAAATCCTCTTTATCTGCCGTGTGGTTGAAATCGGCAACAAAACTCTCTAACCCTGACTGATAATCATCCACTAACGGCATATGCCAACTTCGATCACCTGAAGTATCACCAAGTGCAACAAATGTTTTTGCTAATTGAGAATCGCGACAATAGAGCGCTGCATGGTGGAGACCTAACCCCAATTTTGCTGCGCCAGTGAGAGTTGCAACATCAATAAGATAATCAGGCTTGAGTTTGAGATCTGCATATGCCAAGCCATCTGCAAGTACTAATCGCCCTTCCGCATCAGTATCAATCACTTCAACGGTAGTGCCACCATAGTGAGTGATGACATCAGATGGTCTCTGCGCAGTCTCTGATACTAAATTTTCGGCACACATCATCAGCGCGCTTACTTTGACTGGTAATTTTAATTGAGCAGCTGCTACTACTGTGGCGAGTACAGATGCAGCCCCTGCCATATCGGTCTTCATCGTCATCATGACGTCATAGGGCCGCTTCAATGACAGTCCACCCGTATCGAAGGTGATGCCTTTTCCGACAAGCGCTACATGTTTCTTAGCGCCACGGGGTGAGTAACTTACTTCGATAAAACGAGGTGGGTGCTGCTGTGATGAATTACCAACCGCAGTAAGTCCACCAAATTCTTTTAACTCTTTGCCAGCCCTGACTTTGACGGAAACATTTGGCACACGTGAATATTTTTTAGCTTGCGAAGCCAACCAAGCTGGCGTCGCGATATTTGCAGGTGTATGCACCAAATCTCTTGCTAGCCAAACAGATTCAATATCTACTTGCGCACGCGCTAATTCTTTCGCCACGTTTCCCCACACATGAAGTTCGGGCACACTCGCTGCTTTCTTCGAATAAAGATTCCATGAATAAAGTGAGAGTGAAAGTGAAACCACGTGAGCCAACACTGTCTCTCGGGTAGGCGCACAACCAGTGAGCAGAGAATCATCACTTCCTTTTACGCGTCGTCCAATTGCCACCCCTGCTTTACGCATATCGGAAATGGAACCACTACCAATTCCAACGAAGATGATCCGCTTTACTTTTTTCGTTTCTTTTAATTTCGCTTGTTCTAATGGAAAATCAAATATCTCACCAGCCTTGCCAGTTAACTGTGGCGATCGAGCGAGTAGATCCGGCAGTGAGATTTGAAGTTGGTGAGAAAGCGCTTGATCAAGTCCGTTATTGGGTGCAATGGAAACCCCACCGCCTTCATCGGCTCGCAGTGGTAACGCCACCACAGTAATGCCACGAAAAATATCGCCAGACTTTATTGTCGATTTGTTACGCTGGTGAAGCTTTGGTGGACGGACAGCAGACATAGTGCAGACGCTAACGAAAAATCGGAGGAATTGTGCGACGGCTCTCGGTACGGCAACCTGCGCTACTTTTATTACCCGCTGCCCTCCTCGCACTTGTCCTGGCGCAGGTCAGTACTCGCTTCGTGGATTTTTTGCAGCGACCATTCTTCTCCCTCTCTCTTACTGAGTGGGTCGCTGATTTACTCCTCGCAATCTTCTTTTTTATTGCTGGCGCTGAGTTGAAATCAGAGTTCGATAAGGATCGAAGTGCAACTCACATTCTCACGCCATTATTAGGCGCACTTGGTGGCATGGCTTTTCCGGCACTTCTTTATCTGGTCTCTGCCCACACTTTGAGTGCAACGTCATCAGCGTGGGGTGTGCCGATGGCAACGGACTTGCCAATTGCACTTGCGCTTGTTGCGCTGTCACATCGCATCAGTTCTGGCACGCGAGCGTTTCTCTTAGCGCTAGCAATTTTTGACGATATCGGATCAATTCTTGTCATTGCACTTCGTTTCACTCACGAATTTTCATGGACGTGGGGCGGCCTCATTCTTCTCGGAGCCTTGACTTTCTTTCTGACTGCGCGACGTGGCTTTTCATCCACCATTATCTTTCTTATCGGATTAACTGTTTGGTATTGCTTCTACCAAAGCGGAATTCACCCAACTGTCGCGGGCGCTCTACTCGGTGTATTGATGCCTGCCGGTCGAATTTCACGGGCAATTTCATTTTGGACGCCAATTAGCAATTATTGCGTTCTCCCGCTATTTGTTTTCACCGCGCTTGCAATTCCGCTTTCAATCTCTTGGCAATCCATAAGCAATCCAATTGTGGTCTCGCTCATCTTTGCCAGAATGGTTGGCAAGCCACTCGGAATCATGATTGGGATATTGATTGCACAAAAAATATTCCGAATGAAAAAAGCGCTTGCGCTCTCGGAATATGTGCTTGTAGCTATTTTAGGAACTGTTGGTTTTTCAGTCTCACTATTATTTGCTGAATTAAGTTTGATGGGAATTGAAAAATCAGCTGCAGTTCTTGGAATTTTACTGACTTTGCCCTTTGCGATTGGGCTCTCGGTTTATGCCTTAAAGCGTTATTCGAATTCGACTACTTCTTGATTAAGGCAACTGCTGCTTGCAGAACATCCGCGAGGTTACGAGCCTCTTCTTGATTGAGTTCAACCACTAATCGACCGCCGCCTTCGAGTGGAATCCGCATCACCAAACTCCGAGCTTCCTTGGTTACTTCCATTGGACCATCACCAGTTCGAGGCTTCATGGCTGCCATGTATTGGTACTCCTTATGGGATATGTCAGAGGTGGTTTTTGTTCTTATGCGGAGGAGAAGTATCCCGTGTCGCGGGGTTTAAGTGAAATCGAAGGGAAGGCTCGCACGGAGGCGCGCTTTCCCTGCCATCAAGACGGAATGAATTGCCCGTTCTGGAACTTTCAGGGTTGCTGCGATGTCTACCGTTGACATCGATTTGACGTAATACAACGAGAGCACAATCCGTTCCTCTTCGGGGAGGTTGGCGATTAAATCCGCCAGAGTCTCGTCGCTCACACTTCCAGAGGTTACTCGTTACGAAATGAGCGAGTGAAGCGCCACAACGAAAATCTCACTCCAAGCATGATTGCCGGGGAGATACCGCGCATAAGTAGTTTTGGCGCAGCAATCTCTTCGTACCAATCGAATCGCGTGGAATGTTCATTGATTGCTACCAAGGTAAATCGACCTAACCCCGTGATAACTCGGCCTATATGTTCGACTTCGCACTTTTCAGGTGGTTGCCAGTGCGTTATCACCATGTGATCGAGAATTCCTAAATATTTCTTTATTCTAAAACTTCTGCGTGCGAATAATCCGGTGAGAGCAAATATTTCGGTACCAAGTGCTTCGCCATCGGATCTACTTTCAACGGATGTCATCGCCATCCAAGAACTTTGACTGGGCCAGTCAGTTAATTTTTCCCATACTCGGGCTTGTGAGGCTCCAATAACAACCGAATGAGAAAGTGGATGTCGTGGCCACTTATTCTTCATAGTGGTTCATCACATGGTTCATCGCTGATTCAATATCGGAGCACCAAGCAACTAATTCATGTTGACCAGGTTTCATAAAGTTTTTCTCCGTGAGGTGCTCTAAGGCAACTCGAAGTGATGTGTACGTTTGATGAGGGTCAATCACTGCAATCGGTTTAGCGTGAAATCCTAAATATCGTCCAACCCAAATCTCAAAGAATTCTTCAAGAGTTCCGATTCCGCCCGGCAAAACAAAGAATGCATCGGCTAGTTCCTCTATCTTCTTCTTTCGCGAACGCATATCTGCAACAACTATTAATTCACTGCTTTCATGATCGGCAAACTCTAAATTCGTAAGTTTCTCGGGAATCACGCCGATTGTTCGTCCGTTCTGTGAGCGAGCACCTTCCGAAATCTTTCCCATGACGGAGATTCGACCACCACCAGAGACAAGCTCATGACCGGCTTGTGCAATCGTTGCACCAACATTAAAGCCGAGTTCGAGATTTTCTGGCGCAATTGTTGGCGATGAGGAACAGAAGACTGCAATTCGCACGGCGTCACTGTAGTGCGAGTTGGTACGGTTCTCACATGAGCACCGCTTTTGGTAACGGAATTGCAACCGTGGCTACAGATGGCACTGTCCTCGATACCCGTTACACACAATTCGGCTTAGGAAAAAACACGGGCCAACTTCCAACCATTTCGAACGCCCAACACGAACTTGCCGCTATTAGATCTGTCTCTCTTAAGCCGATTTCTATTGAGATTGATCTGACAAAGGCACCCGCTGATGCAAGCGATGTATATCTTCGCCTTCATCTACTTTCAGCTCGACATATCAAACCGCATGGACTCTCCCTTGACGGTGTCTTTGGTTTACTTTCAAATGTTGTCTGGACGTCACTCGGTCCTTGTGCAGTCGCAGAATTCGCGAGAGTGCGTGAAGCAATAATCGCTAAATTCGGTTTCATCGCAATCTACGGTGTTGATAAATTCCCACGAATGGTTGATTACGTCATTCCAGATGGTGTGCGAATTGCTGATGCCGATCGTGTTCGACTTGGTGCACATCTCGCAGCTGGCACCACAGTGATGCATGAAGGTTTTGTGAATTTCAATGCTGGAACTCTTGGAACATCAATGGTGGAAGGACGAATATCTGCAGGTGTTGTTGTTGACGATGGCAGCGATATTGGTGGTGGTGCTTCCATCATGGGGACATTAAGCGGTGGCGGCAAAGAAGTAATTTCCATTGGTAAGAAATGTCTGCTCGGTGCCAATTCAGGTGTGGGTATAAGTCTTGGCGATGAGTGTGTTGTTGAAGCAGGCGTTTACATCACCGCAGGTTCAAAGATTTCACTTCCGGATAACACCACGATCAAAGCGCGCGAACTTTCTGGCGCACACGGTCTGCTCTTCCGGAGAAATTCCCAATCTGGTCGACTTGAAGCAACACCTCGCACCGGAACTTGGGGCGGGTTAAATTCGATTCTTCACTCTAACTAATAATCAACACTCGAACTAAAAGTTAACAGGGAGCAGTACGCCCGCGCGCGAGATACGAGGCTAACTGGCAATTATCGCTTTCATCATTTGTGGCAGTGATTACCGGTAAGCCAAACCACGTTGATGGAAGTTTTACTCTCGAGCGAAAGATTTCGCCCGTTAATTTCACATATTTTCCGGAAGCAGAATAACCTTGAATTGCAACCACACTTCCAGTCTTACTTCGCGCAAGAACTCGATAACTCACCACATCAGGCAGACCAAATGCACTTGCCATGAGTTTTTGCGGAATATCTCGGCTCCACATGTAATAGCGAGGGTTAAGTTGTGAACTGACACTCCACGTATCAGCGACGCTGATGAGATATGGCAGCGTTCCGCCCCAAACATCTCGCACATCTTGTGTCGCTCCCGCGCTCGAAGAGAAGAAATATGTGTTTGCAGGTTTACCGTTAAATGTAACCACTTGACCCGAATTTGAATCAATACTCGTTCTATTGACTGCGTTTTTCCATAATTGTCCATAGATTGGTTCAATCTCTTTTGAATACCCAACAAAATTCTGATCGGCAATAGTGTTGTAAAGATTGCAGTCACATTCTTTTCGCACCGTTGAGATTTTTGTTAGTGCAAAAGTTCGTGAGGCAATGGCTTGCGCTTCTAACGCTGCTGCTGGCCACGACGATGGAACTTCACCTATCCCCCATAAATATTCATCATGGAGTTTTAGCGCATTCACAACTTCTAATTTTGGCCCGGCAACTGTCGAAACAACTTTCAGAGAAAGCGAGCCATACTTATACAACGACGTGGCAGTGAGAGTCTCATTGCCAACTCGAATAAGTGAATTAGCGTTCCACGTCACTGTGAACTGGGAATCGCCTTTGAGTGGAGCAAATTTTGCAGTTGGTGAATTTAATTGTGGAATCAAGACACCGGCTACGAGCGCAAAATTCGTCGCAATATCACCGCTATAAGTACCCACTAATGAACCATCGCTTCTTAATATGGAGTATTCGCTACCGGGTGTTGCGGGATTGCCGAGCGAAATTGTTGTTTGGTTTAAGAGATGGCCGATATTGACTCTCACTACCTGGCTATCACTTACTTGTTGTACCTGAGTTCCTGGGTAGTAATAGTTAAGAATCTCCACCGCGCTCTTTCCTTCAAGCGCTTGGCCTCGTGCCCCGATCTGACTCATACCTACGCCATGGCCATAACCAGAACCGGTGAAAGTAAAACTAGCCGGAATTTCTGCAGAGTGAGCGGCGCTTGAAAAATTTATCGCAGAGAACGTTATGAGAAATGCGATTGCGCCGCGAGCGCGATGCTTAAACATCCTCATCGATCATTGGGCTACTGCCCACTTCGAGGAATTTCTTATATTCCGAAATAACAGATTTCGGCTTTCCTTTACTTATTAATTTTCCTTTGTGAATCCAGATAACTTCATTACATACCTCTTCAATTGTGGCAAGTGCGTGACTTACTAAAATTAAAGCTCGATTGCTAGAGCGCAATTCTTTTACTCGATTGAGTGATTTGGTTTTAAACTTAGCATCACCCGTACTTAGCGCTTCATCAATAATTAAGATATCTGGCTCTACCGATACAGCTACTGCAAATGCCAAACGTGAAAACATTCCAGATGAGTACGTACGCATGGGCGCATCAATCACTTCGCCTAATTCAGCAAATTCAACAATCTCATCAAACTTTTCCTCAATTTCAGATTTACTTAAACCGGCAGCAAGGCCGCCTAAAATCACATTGTCGCGTCCAGTCATCTCTTGATTGAAACCGACTCCTAACGCTAATAACGTCCCAACATTTCCATAAAGTTCTACGCGACCAGAAGTTGGTGGCAAAATTCCCGAAATTGTCCGCATTAAAGTTGATTTTCCAGCGCCATTTGCGCCAACTACGCCCAATACCGAGCCATAAGAAATTTCTAAATTGAATTCGGATACTGCGTGCACTACGCGAGTTTGTTTTTTTCCGCGACTTGCATGGAGCAATCTATTTCTCAATGTTGGACGTTTATCGAGTGTGGTCTTATAGACAACAGATAGATCGTGCACTGAAAGCGCGATATCGCCTTTTTTCTGCGGATGTTTATTAGATGCGGACAGCGAACTCACGCTCCCTTGATAAGAAGAGATAAGTACTCACTATCAATACCAGCGCCGTCCATAATAAAGCTTGTATCAGTTCGTGGAAGACTGGAACTTGCGCATGGACCATGACCGTTGACCACATGTTGAGTAACGGATACATCGGGTTGATGTTCTTGAGAAATTGTAGATGTGCATTAAGAGCCGACGCTTCATAGAGGACGGGTGAGAGATAAAGCAGAGTGCGCGTCAGATATGGAATGAGATTCTGTGCGTCGCGAAAATAGACATTGATGCATGCAAAAAATATGGCGCAACCGAGTGCAAAGAGGAAGAAGAGCCCGATCAAGGGAATTGCCCAGAGCATTGACCAAGCAAAAGGGAGGCCGAGAATGAGATGGAAGATAATCAGCACTAATAAAGTCGGAAGAAATTTAAAGAGTGAAACAACGGTTGCACTTATTGGCAACATGAGGCGTGGAAATGCTGAGTTGAGTACGAGTCGACCACCTGACGTAATCGATTTTGCACCAGCAACAATTGCATCAGTAACCAAGTAAAAGATAAAGAGTGAAGCGGTGAGGTGGCCATATCGGGCTTTATCGGCATGTCCACTAATAATGACAATGAGGAGAAAGTAGACCGCGGAAAGTAATAACGGATTGAGGATCAACCAAATCTGCCCAAATGCTGAACCGTAATTTTGCCGACGAAGTTCTGACCTCGCAAAAGCGGCCATGAATTGGCGTCGCGAATAGAGCTGGCTCGCATATTTACGAAGTGGTGGAAGTCCACCTTTAAATGGGAGAAAAACCTCGATCGGAGCGCTCACGTGCTCAGGCTACCTTGCGCAAGCTTTTTCGGTGAGGATAAAAAGCCAATTCCCCATGACATATGCATGGTGAAGAGGATCATTGGTAAACGAATTCGTTCACTCCAAGTTTTTCCAATGAAGAGCGAGCAAAAAATTAGCGAAATCAAATAGGAAATAAAGAGCGCGCTAAATTCCGGTTGGATCGTGGTTGCGAGAATTGATATGAGCGAAACAAGTACTGCTATCGGTGGAGCTAAGTAGCGAAAATTGACTGTTTCTGGGTAACGGCGTGAGACTGCTCGACGCCACCTGCCATATTCGAAATATTGTTTGGCAAGCGAGGAAATTCTCTTTCTTGGTCGATACGTGACAATTAATTTCGGATCAAACCACACTAAGCCGCCTGCTTGTCGAAGCCGGTAATTCATCTCCCAATCTTGCGCACGAGTAAATTCTTCATCGTAACCACCAACTGCTAAGACTGCAGATTTTTGAAATGTCCCTAAATAAACAGTATCTGCTGGCCCTTCAGCGCCACCCGTGTGAAAACGTGAAGCGCCAACACCAATCACTGACCGCATCGCTCGAGCAACTGCTTTCTGGAATGGCGTGAGACCTTCCGCCGCCATAATCCCGCCGACATTCACTGCGCCGGTTCGTTGCATCGTTTCTACGGCGTTTGAAATATATGAAGGTGATATTTCTGAGTGGCCATCAATTCGCACAACAATCTCATGCTGTGCTGCAGCAAAAGCAAGATTGAGTGCATCCGGTGTTCGCCCTGATGGGTTGGAAACTATCCGTACTCTGCTCTCTTGACGAACAATCTCTGCCGCAACTTTTTCGGTACCGTCACGTGATGGGCCGAGTGCCAAAATCACTTCTACCGTTCCTAAATAATCTTGCGCGAGGATGGTTTTTACCGCAGCATGAAGATGGTCGGCCTCATTCAGTATTGGAATCACAACTGAAACTGGCGGATAAGACCCTGAGATTGAGTTTCCCATAACGAATAAAAGGTATCGCCCCATTACGCTACAGCCGTGAAATCAACGCGCGCAATCCGGTTTTTTACCGGACTTTCAATCGCGCTAGTAGCAATTTCGGCCATTGGTGCGATTGGTCTCGGTGGTCTCTCTTCGCAACTCAATCGCACATCAGTCTTCGATGGTCTGAAAAATAGACCGCGCTCTGCTTCGAGTGCTGTTAATTATCTTGTTGTGGGTTCGGATACCCGCGAAGGACTTACTAAAGAACAACAACGCGCACTCCGAGTGGGAAGTACAAAGACCGCTGCTGGAAAACGTTCGGACACCATGTTGCTCGTGCACATTTCAAAGAAGCGAGATAAAGCCGTTAT
The DNA here is from genome assembly GCA_963978235.1 of uncultured bacterium. Classification (GTDB taxonomy): domain Bacteria; phylum Actinomycetota; class Actinomycetes; order Nanopelagicales; family Nanopelagicaceae; genus UBA7398. The sequence continues at coordinate 47,942 of CAXBQM010000001.1, forward strand.
TGTTTCAATTCCACGAGATACGTTTGCACTCATTCCGGCACATACCAACGCTTCGGGAAAATTAGTTGCGGAAAGTTATTCGAAAATCAATTCATCGTTTAATTGGGGTGGAGCGCCATTACTTATTGAAACTCTCGAAAATATGACCAAATTGCGTATCGACCATTACGTGGAAGTTAATTTTGCAGGATTCGCAAATATGGTGGATGCACTTGGTGGCATTGAAGTTTGTTCAAAAGTTGCAATCAATGATCCGAAGAGCCACCTCATCATGGATGCGGGCACGCATGTATTGAATGGAATTGAAGCGTTGAAATATGTCCGCACTCGTGACTTTGATGGCATGGGTGATTTAGGACGAATGCAACGACAACAGCAATTCGTGAGCGCGGTACTCCGGAAGGCAACAAGTGCGGGCGTGCTCCTTAACCCCATCAAATTAGTGAGCTTTGTGAATTCAGCAATGAGCGCAGTTTCAACCGATGAGAATTTAAATAAAGATGACTTAATAACTTTGGCGAAACAGATGAAGAATCTCTCCGCATCAAAAGTACGAACATTGACGGTGCCGTTAAAGTTTTATGACTATAACTCTCGTGGCGTTACCGCTGCCGTGTTGTGGGATCCGGTCCTCGCACCAGAACTCTTCCAACGGCTCAGTAACGATGAAGCGATTGTTGATTCCGTCTCCCCGTCCGCCTCGCCTTCGGCTTCGCCAACTTTGGTTGATAAATTCAAGACTCGCACGGCAGCGGAAAATCCCTGCGGAGCTCTGAAGTAAGGTAAGCGCGTGCTCAAACTTTCAGTAATCGGAACTGGTTATCTCGGCGCAACCCATGCCGCAGCGATGTCCTCGCTGGGATTCGAAGTTGTCGGTGTAGATGTAGATCCGGCAAAAGTTCACGCGTTATCTCAAGGGAAAGTTCCATTCTTTGAACCTGGGCTAGAGGATTTACTCGAACAAGAAGTGAAATCTGGTCGATTAATCTTTACAACGGATTTTTCAGCGCTCAAAGATTGTGATGTTCATTTTATTTGCGTTGGAACTCCACAAACAAAAGGCTCACTCGCTGCTGATATGACATATGTCAATGCCGCACTTGATGCGGTAGCGCCTCATGCAAAATCAGGTTCACTTGTTGTTGGTAAATCCACGGTCCCGGTTGGTACTGCTCAACGCTTACACGACAGATTAAAAAAGGTTTCTCCCAATGCAGACCTTGCGTGGAATCCAGAATTTCTCCGTGAGGGTTTTGCGGTAGAAGATACGCTCCGCCCGAATCGACTCGTCGTTGGCGTGACAAATGATTCGTCAGAAAATATTCTCAAAGAAGTTTATAAAGATCTCTTAGCCGCAAATATCCCTTGGATTCGCGCAGATCTACCTACCGCGGAATTAGTAAAAGTGGCTGCTAATTCATTTCTTGCCACAAAAATTTCATTCATTAATGCCATGGCTGAAGTGTGCGAAGCCGCTGATGGCGATGTCACCGTGTTAGCGCAAGCAATTGGTCATGATCCTCGAATTGGTTCGCGTTTTCTCCAAGCAGGTATTGGCTTTGGCGGCGGTTGCTTACCCAAGGATATTCGCGCATTTATGGCACGAGCAGATGAATTAGGTGCACGCCAAGCCTTGGAATTCCTTCGAGAGATCGACTCAATTAATTTGCGTGCTCGACAACGAATGATCGAATTAGTGAGAGCTGATCTCTCTGAAGATCTCAAGGGCAAAAAGATTGCGGTATTAGGCGCCGCATTTAAACCAGATAGTGATGATGTGAGAGATTCGCCAGCGCTAGATATTGCTTCCCAGATTCACTCTGCCGGCGCAGATGTTGTCGTCCATGATCCAAAAGCGATTGAGAATGCGCGCGCTCGATTCCCTCGACTTGGTTTTGCCGAGAGCATTGATGAATGCGTCAAAGGTGCGGATTTACTTCTTCACTTAACTGAATGGAAAGAGTATCGAGCGCTCGATCCAGTTGCAGTGAAAAAATTGGTGAAGAACGCGATCGTCATTGATGGTCGCAATCATCTCGATCGCGAGAAGTGGCTAGCTGCCGGTTGGAAATTCCGTGCGCTTGGCCGGACGCATCACAATTAACGATGGCAAATTCGCAATCAGATATTGACTTCGCACTCTCTTTAAAGAATTGGGCCGTAGTAGGGCTTGGTAATAATCCAGAACGAGCCGCTTATGGAGTTGCAAAAGTTCTCCTTGATAAGGGTCATCGCATATTTCCTATTTATCCTCGCGCCGAAGTAGTTCACGGCCAACCCGGTTATGTCACTTTAAGTGAGGTACCGGAAGCGATAGATGTTGTTGATTTATTCGTTAACTCTTCCCGGGCTGGCGAATTCGTTGATCAAGCAATCGCAATTGGGGCTAAGGCAGTTTGGTTACAACTTGATGTCCACGACGATGCCGCAATAGCTCGTGCGGAAGCCGCTGGACTTAAGGCGATTTTTGACCGTTGCCCTGCAATTGAGTATCGGAAGCGTTAAAAACCAGTTCGTTGCGTCAACTTATTCTGCAGATTCTTTCCTTTTTCAATTGCAAGATCATGTATTTCTCTCGCGTACTTCAATAATTTTTCGGAGATTGAATGATCGTGTGTTGCAAGAATTCTTAACGCTAAAAGCCCAGCATTTCGCGCATTATCTATGCCAACAGTGGCGACCGGTACTCCGGCTGGCATCTGCACAATTGAAAGTAAGGAATCCATACCATCAAGATTCTTCAGTGATACTGGTACGCCAATTACTGGTAGCACTGTCTGCGCTGCCACCATTCCTGGTAAATGAGCTGCACCACCAGCGCCAGCAATAATTACGGAATAACCATTACGTGCTGCCGACTCTGCAAACGCAGACATCTCAGCAGGCATTCGATGAGCAGAGAGAACTTCTGCACTGTATGTCACACCAAATTCATCTAAAATCTTTCCGGCTTCTTGCATGACTGGCCAATCTGAATCTGAACCCATAATGATCGCAACGCGCTTATTCATCGATCACTCCGTTCATGTAGTCCACGGCATGCTGAACTTCTTCCAGTAAGGAGTTGAGATTATTGCCCCATGCTGTGACATGTCCAACTTTTCGACCGGGCTTTACATCTTTTCGATATTGATGAATCTTCACATGTGGCGAGCGAGCAAAGAGATGCAGATAAGGGCGATACATATCGGTTTTCGCTCCACCTAAAACATTACCCATCACCACAATTGGAGCACGCATTGACGTATCACCCAATGGCAGATCAAGTACGGCGCGAAGATGTTGTTCAAATTGTGACGTTGTTGCCCCTTCGATTGTCCAATGACCAGAATTATGGGGACGCATCGCTAACTCATTGATAATTAAATCGCCATTGACAAGAAACATTTCAACGGCCATCACACCTACTAAACCCACGAGATCTGCAATCTCCATCGCTAACTTCTGGGCTCGCTGATGTAGTTCGTCGGAGAGTGATGGTGCTGGCGTAATAGTTTTCACACATATTCCTGCCGATTGAATCGTTTCAGTGACTGGCCAAGTGGAAATTTGTCCATGCGGAGAACGAGCGACCATTACCGCAACCTCGCAGGTAAATTCCAACTTCTCTTCAAGCAACAACTCTCGTTCACCAATATTGCTTAAATCTAATTCGTTTTTGATTTCCCATACACCTCGGCCGTCATAGCCACCTGAGATTGCCTTTGCGATAAACGGGTAAGTCAATTCCAACGGCGACGAACTTAATTGCCATCGTGGTGATGGTAGATTTTTTTCAGCAAGTTTTTTTCGTAGTTCTGCTTTATTTTGGGAAAAAATAAAAGTTGAACTGCGAGGTCTCACGGTGATTCCGTTTCGCTCGAGCTCAGTGATTACTGATTGTGGAATCAATTCGTGTTCAAAAGTCAGAACATCACATTGTTGTGCAAATGCTAGAACTTCTTCGGCGTTTGAATAATTTCCGATTGTGAAATCCGCATCTATTGCGGCTGAATCACTTTCAGATTGCGCAAAGACTCTCAACTTCACACCAAGTGCGACTGCTGGAGCAATCATCATTCGCGCTAATTGCCCTGCGCCAATAACACCAACGGTTGGAAAGTGCGCCACTATGAAAGGGTACTTGGGATGACATCGCTACACTAACCGAGTGATTTCGCGATTGCTGAAAATACGACATGAACTGATGAAATTTGGCAGTGTCGGTGCAGTTGCGTACGTCGTTTCCGTAGGTGGTTTTAACGCATTAGTTCACCTACCTCATGCCCCATTGAAATCAAAGCCGGTCACAGCATCAATCATTTCTGGCGCGATTTCAATCATGGTTGCCTATTTTGGAAATAGACATTGGACATGGCGAGACCGTCCGAAAGGGAACTTAACTAGAGAAATTTCACTCTTTTTCCTTCTCAACTTGGTTGGCCTTGCCATCGGAACGCTCACACTCGCGTTCTCGCGATATGTACTTGGATTCGATTCGGCGCTCGCGGACAACATCAGCGCAAACGTTGTTGGTGTCGGTATTGGGACGCTCTTTCGTTTCTACAGTTATCGAAAATGGGTTTTTAAATCAACGTAAGTGCGTTACATCCGCCACGGTAAAACGTTCGCCAGATGTCAACGTCAGTGAACCGTCGTGATTGATTGCAGCAACAATTCCCTCTTTAACTTCGCCATTAGTTAATTCCAAGCGAACTTTCTTATCAAGGGTTGCAGAATGAGAAATAAAATTACTAATTGAACTCTGTGACGACTCCCAGATTTCAAATTGAGAGTGAATTTCGTTGGCTATAGAAATCAAAAGTTCATCTCGATCAACAATTGCTCCCATGTGAATCGACAGTGAGGTTGCTGTAGGTACTGGTAAATCCACAGTATCAATGTTCACATTGATACCAATACCAACGACGATTCCATGGTCACGGACTTCGCAGAGAATGCCAGCTATTTTCTTCTCTCCGTTTTCTTTGTCATTAATCAGAACATCATTTGGCCATTTCGTTTGAATTGAAAGTCCAGTAAATTTACGGAGCGACTCTGCAACTGCGTGTCCCATCACAATTGGAAGTACGCCCCATTCATTCTTATTTCGGTCTGGCTGTAAATAAAAAGAGAATAAAAGTGACGTTGATGGTGGCGCTGAGAAGGTGCGATTGAGACGACCACGTCCCTGACTTTGATATTCAGTAACGAGAAGGTCGAATGGTTGTAATGGTGAAAAGATTTGCAAAATTTCAGTTTGAGTCGACGTTGTCTCTGCTATGACCTTTACTCGCGGGTAAGTATTCGCTAATGCTTGTGAGATTTTTATCGCGTTTAGCGGAACGTGGCTCATCGCGTGCTTCTCCTGACCTATTTGGCTAGTACCGTTAGCGCATGACCGAAGACATTCATACTACGGCTGGAAAGATCGAAGATCTAAGAAAACGCCTGGATGAAGCAGTTCACGCTGGTTCGGCACGCGCTGTCGAGAAGCAACATGCCAAAGGCAAAATGACGGCCCGAGAGCGAATAGAAAAACTGGTCGATGAAGGTTCATTTACTGAACTCGATGAATTCGCGCGACATCGTTCTACTAATTTCGGCATGCAAGAGAATCGTCCTTACGGTGATGGCGTAGTCACTGGATATGGAACTGTCGATGGCAGGCAGATTGCAATTTTTTCGCAGGACTTCACTGTCATGGGTGGAAGTTTGGGTGAAGTGTTTGGTGAAAAGATTGTAAAAATTATGGATTTCGCATTGAAGAGTGGAATTCCTTTGGTTGGCATCAATGATTCAGGTGGCGCACGAATTCAAGAAGGTGTGGTTTCACTCGGTCGTTATGGCGAGATTTTTAGACGAAATGCGCGCTCTTCTGGTGTCATTCCACAAATCTCTTTAATTCTCGGACCATGCGCAGGTGGCGCAGTGTATTCACCCGCAATGACCGATTTCACTGTGATGGTTAATGAAACGTCACATATGTTTATTACCGGACCGGAAGTTATTAAAACCGTAACTGGTGAAGAAGTTGGGATGGAAGAGTTGGGTGGTGCGCATACCCATAGCTCACGCACTGGCAACTCACACTATTTAGCAAATAGTGAAGATGACGCGATTGATTATGTGAAAGCACTGCTCTCGTATCTCCCAAGCAATAACATGGATGAAGCGCCGATCTTGCCGGCCACAGAATCAGAAGAAGTTACCGATCTCGATAAATCGCTCAACACACTTATCCCGGATAGTCCCAATCAACCTTATGACATGCATAAAGTTATCGCCGCAATTCTTGATGAATCAGAGTTTCTAGAAGTCCAAGAGTTGTGGGCACCTAACATCATTATTGGTTTTGGCAGAATCGAAGGCCATTCCGTTGGAATCGTTGCTAATCAACCCATGCAATTAGCTGGCACGCTCAATATCGATGCAAGCGAAAAAGCAGCTCGCTTCGTGAGAACGTGCGATGCGTATGGAATTCCAATTATTACCCTCGTTGATGTCCCAGGATTCCTCCCGGGAACTGATCAAGAGTGGAATGGAATTATTCGTCGTGGCGCGAAATTGCTTTACGCATACGGTGAAGCATCGGTTCCAATGGTCACACTTATAACTCGCAAGGCTTATGGCGGTGCTTACGATGTTATGGGTTCTAAACATCTTGGCGCCGATATCAATCTCGCTTGGCCGACCGCGCAAATTGCCGTGATGGGTGCACAAGGTGCAGTCAATATCCTTTATCGAAAAGAGTTATCTGAAGCAAAAGATCAAGAGAAACTTCGAAAAGAGCTCATTACAAATTATGAAGATACCTTGGCAAATCCATACATTGCAGCAGAGCGTGGTTATATCGATGCAGTAATCGAACCATTTCAAACTCGTCGGTACATCACACGCGCACTCGTAGCGCTACGCAATAAGCGCGATGTTTTGCCTCCTCGTAAACACGGAAACATTCCGCTTTAACTCATGAATTTTTCGATTACACGGGGAAATCCCTCAGATCAGGAGCGCGCTGCAATTGAGAGCGTACTTAAATCACGGAAAAGCGCTCCAAAGTCTCGTCGAAGTAAATGGGGCCAACCTCAATTACGTGGCGAATTAGTAAAATCACAACAACAGAATCGTGGAAATAAATAATGCCACGCATTGTCCTTGCGTCAGGTTCACCTTCTCGCAAAAGACTTCTCAATTCAGTAGGAATTAACCCAGAAATTATCGTGAGTAATGTTGATGAAGAGTTACCTGAATATCAAAAACTCTCTCCGGCCGAACTCGTTGTTGCGCTCGCTATTGTTAAAGCACATACAGTCAAAAATAATCTTGATTTTCCAGCGATCATTATTGGCTGTGACTCTACATTTGAATTCAATGGTCAATCATTAGGAAAACCTGGAACAGCCGAGAACGCAGTTGCCCGCGCAAAGGAACTTCGCGGTAAATCTGGAATATTGCACACCGGACACTGTGTTATTGATACTGAAAAAGGTATTGAATTTTCAGATATCGCTTCCACGAGAGTTTTCTTCAGCGATATGACAGATCGTGAAATTGAAGATTACGTTGCAACCGGTGAACCACTCAACGTTGCAGGAGGTTTTACACTCGACGGTTTGAGCGCGCCTTTTATTGCACGAATTGAGGGTGAAGCAAGTAATGTCATCGGACTTTCATTGCCACTTCTGCGAAAAGCGATACATCACTTAGGTTATGACTGGTTCTCGTTAGCAAAGTCGGAGGCGACCGTATGAAATCCGTATTAATCGCAAACCGTGGCGAGATTGCAGTTCGCGTTGCGCGTGCTTGCAAAGATCATGGGCTCAAGAGCATTGCTGTTTACTCAGATGAGGATCGAGACGCACTTCATGTGCACGCTGCTGATGATGCCTATTCACTTGATGGAATTACAGGTGCTCAGACCTATCTCAATATCGAGAAAATAATTGCTGTTGCAAAAAAATCTGGCGCAGATGCAGTTCATCCAGGTTATGGGTTTCTCTCTGAGAATGCAGATTTTGCACAAGCAGTTATCAACGCTGGTCTTATTTGGATTGGACCATCACCAGAAGCAATTACTGCCCTTGGCGATAAAGTTTCCGCAAGAAAAATTGCTGCCAAAGTAGGAGCACCGCTCGTCGCAGGTACTCCAAATCCGGTTGATTCTGCCGATGAAGTAGTTGCGTTCGCACAAGAACATGGGTTACCTGTTGCGATTAAAGCGGCATACGGCGGTGGTGGTCGCGGTTTAAAAGTCGCACGAACACTCGAAGAAATTCCAGAACTTTTTGCATCCGCAGTTCGTGAAGCAATATCTGGTTTTGGTCGAGGCGAGTGTTTTGTTGAGCGATATCTGGATAAACCGCGTCACGTGGAAACTCAAGTGTTGGTCGATAAACATGGAAATGCAATAGTTGTTTCCACCCGAGATTGCTCACTTCAACGACGTCATCAAAAACTCGTAGAAGAAGCACCAGCGCCGTTTCTCTCGCAAACTCAGATAGATGAGCTCTATCGAAGTAGCAAAGCAATCATGAAAGAAGCAGGATACGTTGGCGCAGGTACTTGTGAATTCCTCGTAGGAATCGACGGAACCATCTCGTTCTTAGAAGTGAATACTCGACTCCAAGTCGAACATCCCGTAAGTGAAGAAGTAGCAGGTGTTGATTTAGTTCGTGAGCAATTCCGAATTGCTATGGGCGAAAAAATCTCTGCCAGCGATCCCATTATTCGTGGCCATTCCATTGAATTCAGAATTAATGGCGAAGATCCTGGGCGAAACTTCCTTCCTGCCCCAGGTGTCATTACTGAATGGCGAACACCCAGCGGACCTGGAATTCGCGTGGATGCTGGTTTCACCGCCGGCGATGTGATCGGTGGAAATTTCGATTCGCTCTTAGCAAAACTTATTGTTACTGGTGCAACGCGTGATGAAGCGCTGGCTCGTGCACGCCGAGCGCTCGCTGAGTTTCAGGTTGGAGGTTTAGCAACTGCCCTGCCATTTCATCGCGCCATCGTGAATGACCCAGCATTTGCTCAAAAATTCTCGGTGTACACCAGTTATATTGAAACTGAATTTGTTAATGAGATTCCAGCTTTCGCAGCTAGTGTTGAAGCGAGAAATTCAACTCCGAGAGTAGAAAAATTAGTAGTTGAAGTCGGTGGCCATCGCTTTGATGTTTCTGTTCACGCAAAAGAAACTTCCCATAAACGACATCGGGCAAAAAGTGGTGTAACCGGTGTAGTCACTGGTGATTCATTAACAAGTCCCATGCAAGGTACGGTTGTTAAATTTGCGGTGAACGAAGGCGATACCGTCAATGCGGGCGACTTAATTTGTGTGCTCGAAGCAATGAAGATGGAGCAACCTCTCAACGCTCATAAAGCAGGAACGGTTAAAGATATTGCAGCAAAGATTGGTGAAACCATCACCAGTGGCAGTCGAATCTGCAGTATCGTCGATTAAGAAACTTTTGGTTGCGGACCTGCTCCGATATTTCCATATCGGTGATTGGTTATCGCAATACTCTGCTCTCGCAACCACCGGGTAAGTTCCACACCGCCAGATTGTGCAATAGGTCGCGAATCTAGAGATATTCCTCGATCAAGAAGTTCAACCGACGGCGCACGCTCGCCACTCAGCCATCGAACTTTTGAAATTTTCCTTTGATCAATGAACTCAAGTAGCTCAGTAATCGATTCATGTTCGCTCGCCACAATTGCGATTCCATGTTCGTGGGAGAGCCATTCAACAAAAGCACGTTCTTCGAGAGATGTTGACGTATCAAATCGGACTACGATTTCACCGTCATAACGTAAAAATCGCTGATAATTTCGCTCTACATCGAGTCCAGCACACTCCCGCGCTTTAGCGCCTGTGCGTTCCCACCAAATTACTGCGCCACGTTTAGTCGAATTAACATCTTGAACCAAATTCCAATTTCGTAATTGTTCAACATAATGAGGGCCACCGGCTTTAGCAGTTGCACCCACACTGCTTCGCTTCCACCCACCAAATGGTTGTCGATTGACAATCGCGCCAGTAATACCGCGGTTAACGTAAAGATTTCCGGCTTGAACCTTTTCGATCCACTCTTCGCATTCGCGCGTATTTAATGAATGGATTCCCGCTGTAAGTCCAAAATTAGTTGCGCTCTGCCACTCAATGGCACGTTGTAAATTTGGCGCTTTCATTATTCCCAGTACTGGTCCGAACCATTCATTGTGATGGCTCCACGATCCCGGTTGCACACCGACTTTCACTCCTGGTCGCCAGATATATCCAGAATTATCCATTTGCTGTGGTTCAACCAGCCACGATTCGCCTTCATCTAATGTTGTAAGTGCGCGAAGCAATGCGCCTTCTGCTGGGCGAATAATTGGTCCGACCGTCGTACTAAAATCTGTTCCGGAACCAACACTTAAACTCGTGACCGCATCTTCTAATTGACTTATAAATGATGGATTCTCATACACGCTCGCTTCCACTATCGCTAATGAGGCGGCGCTACATTTCTGTCCCGCATGGCCAAAGGCTGAAGTCACTAAATCTTTCACTGCAGCATCGATATCTGCGCTAGCAGAGATGATGATCGAATTTTTACCGGATGTTTCCGCCATTAATGGCATTTCTGGTCGCCAGGAAAGAAAGAGTCGAGCCGTTTCAAATCCACCTGTAAGAATCACCGAATCAACTTCTGGATGCGAAACTAAATATTTTCCATTCTCATCATCTCTCGAGGGAAGAAAGTGAAGAACGCTTTTTGGAACTCCCGCCTGCCACAAATGATTAACAATGGTCCATGCAACTGCGACCGTTTCTGGCGCGGGTTTCAAAATAACGCTATTTCCCGCAGCTAATGCGGCACAAACCCCACCCATAGGAATTGCGTAGGGAAAATTCCATGGTGGCACAACCAGCACAACGCCGACAGGTTGCGAACCTTTAGCTAACGTGACCGCAGATTTTGCGTAATATCGAGCGAAATCAATTGCTTCACTCACTTCTGGATCAGCTTCTGCCACTGTTTTTCCGGCATCACGTGCCATCACCGCAATTGTTTGAGCTCTTGCATCGGACATGATTTGGGCAGCTTTATTCAAAATCTCAGATCGCGCTTCTGCTCCTATTTCATCCCATTGCGAAAATGAAGCACGGGCAGATGAAATCGCACGATCAACATCGCTTCGCTCAATCACGGAATATCGATACCAAACGTCACCATTATTATTTGGGTCAAGCCCGGGCTCGGTCAGCGTTCCTTGAATCTCTTTACCGTTAACGACTACTGGAATATGAAGATCTGATATCGCTTTGATTCCTTTTATTGCCTTCTTTATTGATTGCACTAAATGTGGATCAGTTAAATCGCCATCACTCTCATTGGGAAAGAAACCAGCGGCATGCGTTGGGGCAACACCATGTCGAAGTGAAGCAATCGAAATAGTATGTCGATCGGCTAGGGAATTCAGGAAACGTTTTTTCTGTTCGCTAAATTCACTACTAAATGCTTTCATCGTAAAGGATGCGCGGAGGTAATTCTCTACCGAAGTGTTTTCATCAAGTCGTCGAACCAGATAGGCAACCGCACTTGGGAAATCTTCCATTTTTGTTACCGGTGTATAGAGGAGGACTTTTCCTTGCGCTTGCGCGAGCGATAGCGCTTCGGCATTTGCCATTCCCTCTAACATTTCGATATCTAGTTGCGCTTCAACACCTCGTAATTTCGCTACTTCTATCGCCCATGCAATATGAAAAAGATTATGGCTAGCAACTCCAATTCGAACTGCCGGATAGTTCTCCGGGCGAAGTGCGCGATCGATAAGTCGCACATAGCTTGCATCCACTTCAGCTTTGGAGCGGTACGGCGCTGATGAATAGCCATGAAGCTGCGCTTCGGCTTTCTCCATCGCTAGGTTTGCGCCTTTAACTAAGCGAATTTTTATCGTTCCGCCAGCGCGTTCATGACGGAGGCGAGCCCAATCAACTAGCTCTTCAAAGTACTCATGTGATTCCGGTAAATATGCCTGAAGAACGATGCCAGCATTGAGTCGCTCGAATTCAGGCTCATCGAGTATCTCTTTAAATACATCAACTGTGATTGCTAGATCTCGATACTCTTCCATATCTAAATTGATAAATGCGTTTTTTCGCGCAGCAATACGATAAAGATCTCGAAGTCGTTCGCCTACTCTTGATACTGAACCTGCATGATCAATCGTAATAATTTGACTAATTATTGATGAGATTTTTACTGAAACATAATTAACTTCATCTCGTTGCAACATTTCCGAAACGGATTTAAAGCGCTCTAGCGCTTCGCGATCTCCAAGTACTGCTTCACCTAAAACGTTGATATTAAGTTGAGCGTTATCAGATTTTCTTCGACCAATATGCTTTGCTAATTTCTTCGGCTGAGAATTAAGAATAATTCCATACGATGCCAACTCCACTCGCTTTCTTACTATTGCCATCGTTAATCGTGGCAATAATCGCGAGACTGGTGATGCGAGTTTTAAACCGAAGTAATCAATAGCGCCTAATTGAAGTGGCGCTGCTTTTGCCAATCGGCGAAATGCCTGAGCAGATTTTCTTTTGTCCGAAATACGAATCACTTCATCGGTGAGCCCCATCGTTACTGCTACGGCATCTGGGTCTTTGAGTAATCGAGCAAACCGCTTTCGATTTGCGCGATCTCGCCGTCTTCGATGTCGATCAGCAGAATTGAGAAAGGCGACAACTTGTTCAGTTGCGCTCTCGCCAAGCGCATCGAGCGCACGATCCGTCACGCTGTGAGGATACTCAAACGAGCGAAGTGGTGGACTAAAGTAGGCGCGTGACTGATCTTTATACCGACCCGCTTAAGGCTGCAGAAGAGGCGGCATCGGTACTCGCTGCTAAAACTGGAAAATCGACGCACGATGTTGCCCTCGTTATGGGTTCTGGTTGGGTGAGCGCCGCGGAAGCGCTTGGCCAACCCACTCATGAATTTCCAGTAACCGATCTCCCAGGATTTCCAGCCCCGACCGTTGCTGGCCATGGCGGAGTTATCCGTTCCTACGATATTCACGGCGCCCACAACACTCTGCGCGTTTTGGTCTTCCTCGGTCGAACCCACCTCTATGAAGGTAAGGGAATTGAGCCAGTTGTTCATGGCGTTCGAACTGCAGTGAAAGCTGGATGCAAAACCATCATTCTTACCAATGCATGTGGTGGTATCAATCCAGATTTCTCAGTAGGACAACCAGTGTTGATTAAAGATCACATTTCCCTTACTGCAGTAAGCCCTTTAAGCGGTGCAACTTTTATTGATCTCACCGATTTATATAGTCGAAGAATTCGTACCATGATGAAAGAACTTGATCCCACGTTACAAGAAGGTGTGTATGTACATTGGCGTGGACCAACATATGAAACGCCGGCCGAGATAAGAATGATGCGCACTATGGGTGCAGATTTAGTTGGCATGTCAACGGTTCCAGAAGCAATTGCTGCACATGCCCTTGGTGCTGAAGTTGTCGGTATTTCGTTGGTATCAAATGCTGCAGCTGGTATGACTGGCGAGAAATTAAGCCATGATGAAGTGATGGCGGCGGGTAAAGCATCAGCAGATAAAGTTGGAAAACTTCTGGCAACTCTGCTTCATCAACTCTAAGTAGTAAATAAGAAGAAATAAATAAGAAATAGCGATGTTAAGTCAACAATTACTTGAAGAAGTTCGCACGTGGATTGCTGATGACCCAGATCAAATAACTGCTCAGCAACTCACTCACTATATTGAAACCGGTAATACCGAAGCTCTCACCCGTTGCTTTTCAGGTTTTCTGCAATTTGGAACGGCGGGATTACGAGGTCCATTGGGACCTGGGCCCTCGTGTATGAATCGCGCCGTAGTAAGTCGGACCGCTGCCGGATTAGCAATTTTCATGAAACGACGCGGACTCCGTTCGATTGTTATTGGCCGAGATGCTCGCCACGGATCTGAAGATTTTGCACGAGATACAGCAGAAATAATGGCAGGTGCTGGTTTTGAAGTGAATTTTTTACCACGACCTCTTCCTACTCCTGTGCTTGCGTTTGCCGTCCGACAACTCAATCTCGATGTTGGAGTGATGGTCACTGCAAGTCATAATCCAGGCACAGACAATGGTTACAAGGTTTATCTTGGTGGGGTTATTGATGGTGTTCCTTATGAAGGATCACAGATCATTTCGCCTATTGACCAAGAAATATTCGCAGACATTTTAAGTGTTTCCTCATTGAAGAATATTCCACGTGGCTCTCAGTGGAACATCCTTGATGAAAAAATTATTCGATCCTATGTTCATCGAACTGCTGCCACCGTTACATCACCTCGCGACATTAAAGTCGTTTACTCTGCCATGCATGGCGTTGGAACCGAGACGCTTCGATCAGTCTTCCATGCCGCTGGCTTTGCAGAACCAATACTCGTTTCCGCGCAGGCTGAACCAGATCCAGATTTTCCCACGACGCCTTTTCCGAATCCCGAAGAACCAGGCGCCATTAATCTTGCACTAGAAACAGCGCGATCATTTGATGCCGATATCGTCATTGCAAATGATCCAGATGCTGATCGATGCGCGGTTGCAATTAAAGACAGTGACTGGCGAATGCTTCGTGGCGATGAAGTGGGTGCAATTCTCGGTGAGTACATTGCTCGTCACAATACCCAAGGAGTATTCGCAAATTCCATCGTTTCATCTTCGCTGCTCGCAAAGATTGCCGCCCACTACAAAATTGTTTTTGCGGAAACGCTCACAGGTTTTAAATATTTATCGAAGATTCCCGATCTCACCTTCGGTTATGAAGAAGCACTTGGTTACTGTATTGATAGCAAATCCGTTAACGATAAAGATGGAATAAGTGCCGCGTTAAAAATCGTGGAAATTGCCGCTGAACTTAAATCGCGCGGTTCCTCTCTTGGCGAATTTTTAGCTGAAATATCGGCTCAATACGGCTATTTCTACACTTCTCAAATTTCGCTGCGGGTTAACCACCTCTCTGAATTAACACAAACTATGGAAAACCTACGCCGTAACTTTCCACAAGAAATTGCTGGATATCGAGTTGTGAAATTTGCAGATCTTGCTCAACCACACGATGGCTTGCCGGCTACGGATGGAATTCGTTTCTGGCTTGGAGAGGCTATTCGAATCATCATTCGGCCAAGCGGTACTGAGCCTAAAATCAAGTGCTATATCGAAATTATTAAGCGCGGCGATTCAGCTCACGAAGATGCGCTTGCGACGCTCTCTCAAATACGCGAACCACTTACTCAACTCTTTGTTAACTCTTAGTAGAGTAGAGATATGACTTCTGTACTCGATCATTCTGACAGTACGGATTCTGGATTAAAGAAATTTCTCGCTTCGTTATCGGGTGTCGATAAAGTTGGAATTGAAGCTCGCGCAACCATGTTAGGTACTCGAAGCATTAAAACGTCGAGTAAAGCGTGGGCGATTGATACCGCAATTTCTATGGTTGATCTCACGACCTTAGAAGGAGCCGATACACCTGGAAAAATAAGAGCGCTCTGTGAAAAAGCTATTCGACCAGATCCGACTGATGTGACTGTGCCATCGGTAGGTGCCGTCTGTGTTTACAACGATTTAGTGAAGATTGCGCGATCCCACCTCGATGCAAATAACGGTAAGGACATTCCCGTTGCTGCGGTCACCACTGCATTTCCATCTGGCCGAGCAACTCTCGCGGTAAAAGTTCGTGATACCCAAGACGCCATCGATAATGGTGCAACTGAAATAGATATGGTGATTGATCGTGGCGCATTTCTTGCTGGCAGATTTGGTGAAGTATTTGAAGAGATTCGCGCAATAAAGGTTGTGTGCAAAGATCGTGCGCACCTCAAAGTGATTTTAGAGACCGGTGAATTAGTAACCTACGACAACGTGAAGAAGGCGTCATTTCTCGCAATGATGGCTGGCGCCGATTTCATTAAAACCAGTACTGGAAAGGTATCCCCTGCCGCTACGCCCGCTGTAGTGCTGACGATGTTGGAAGCCGTGCGCGACTATTACGAAATGACAGGGCATCGAATTGGCGTAAAGGCAGCGGGAGGAATTCGCACCACCAAAGATGCAATAAAGCAATTAGTCCTTGTCTATGAAACAGTTGGTCAAGCATGGCTGACGCCATCGCTCTTTCGCATTGGCGCAAGCGCTCTTCTCAATGATCTCTTGTTGCAACGCATGAAATTACGAACCGGCCACTACGCTAGTGCGAACTACGTAACGGTCGACTAGAAAGTACCCAATGGAATTCACTTACGCAGCTGCGCCGGAGTCAAAATCTGTCGTCACTATTGCGCCGTCTTACAAACTCTTTATCAATGGCGATTGGGTAAATGGCAAAGGGAAAACTTTTCCCACTATCAATCCGGCAACCGAAGAAACCTTAAGCAAAGTCACTTATGGCACATCCGCAGATATTGACCGCGCTGTTAAAGCGGCTCGTAACGCGTACACAAAGATTTGGTCCAAACTCCCGGCGAAAGAGCGCGGGAAATATCTCTATCGCATTGCTCGACTTTTACAGGAACGCGCTCGCGAGTTTGCGGTGTTAGAGACTCTTAATAATGGAAAACCAATTCGCGAGTCTCGTGATGTCGATATTCCATTAGCAGCTGCGCACTTTTTCTATCACGCAGGCTGGGCTGACAAACTCGATTATGCTGGCGTGGGCGATAAACCAAAACCATTTGGCGTGGTCGGACAAATAATTCCGTGGAACTTTCCGCTACTCATGTTGGCCTGGAAAATTGCACCAGCTCTCGCAGCCGGTAATACCGTTGTACTCAAACCAGCCGAAACTACGCCGCTTACTGCGTTGTTATTTGCGGAAATTTGTCAGCAAGCCGATCTCCCCGCTGGCGTCGTAAATATTGTTACTGGTGACGGAAGTACTGGAGCAGCGCTCGTAAACCATCCAGATATAGACAAAATTGCATTTACCGGCTCAACCGAAGTTGGCAAAATAATCGCTCGAGCGATTGCTGGAACTGAGAAGAAAGCAACGCTTGAACTTGGTGGCAAAGCAGCAAATATCGTCTTTGACGATGCTGCGATAGATCAGGCGGTTGAAGGAATTATTAACGGCATCTTCTTCAATCAAGGCCATGTGTGCTGCGCTGGATCCCGACTTCTTGTACAAGAGAGCGTTTATGGAACAGTGCTCGATAAGTTGCAGGCACGAATGGCAAAAATTCGCGTTGGTGATCCTATGGATAAAAACACAGATCTTGGTGCCATTAATTCTTCGATGCAATTAGCAAAGATCAAAGAACTCACTGCTGCCGGAGATAGCGAAGGTGCAACCCGATGGAGTTCGCCATGCGAACTTCCGAAAAAAGGTTTTTGGTTTCCACCTACAATTTTTACTGGCGTGACCGAGAGCCATCGAATTTCGCGGGAAGAAATTTTCGGTCCGGTACTTTCAATTCTTACGTTCCGAACACCAGCTGAAGCAATTGAAAAAGCAAATGCAACTCCTTATGGACTCTCGGCTGGCATCTGGAGTGAAAAGAGTTCAAAAATACTTTGGACAGCTCAGAACCTAAGAGCTGGTGTTATCTGGTCAAATACATTTAATAAATTCGATCCAGCTTCGCCATTTGGCGGATATAAAGAATCTGGTTGGGGTCGTGAAGGTGGTCGCCATGGTTTGCAGGCATATTTACGCGCTAGCGTGAAATCTCATTCTCAGAAAGGTGGCAACTAATGCGCCTTGATATCAAGAAAACTTATAAGTTATTTATCGGTGGCCAATTTCCACGAAGTGAATCTGGTCGAAGTTATGAAATCACTTCGCCACGAGGTGAATTTCTGGCGAATGCCGCGCAGGCATCTCGAAAAGACCTGCGTGATTCGGTGGTTGCAGCGCGTTCTGCTTTTAGTAATTGGTCGAGCGCAACTGCATTCAATAGAGGGCAGATTCTCTATCGAATAGCCGAAATAATGGAAGGTCGTCGAGATCAATTCATCGCCGAGATAGCGTCGTGCGAAGGAGCTACTTCCAAAAAATCATCGGAACAAGTTGATGCTGCCATCGATCTCTGGGTTTGGTATGCCGGCTGGTGCGATAAATACACGTCAATTGCTGGCAGTCAAAATCCCATTGCCGGTCCGTTTTACAACTTTACGACGCCGGAACCACTTGGTGTTGTGGGCGCGATTGCTGATCAGAAGAGTTCACTTATTGGTCTCGTTCACGCCATTGCTCCAATTATTACAAGTGGTAACTGTGCGGTAGTCATTGCACATGAGCGAGCTCCGCTATCAGCAATCACACTCGGCGAAGTTTTGGCAACGAGTGATCTTCACGCAGGTGTCGTCAATCTTTTGACCGGAAAAGTTTCAGAACTTTCGCCCTGGTTGGCAGCACATATGGATGTCGATGGCATTGATCTCTCTGGAGTTGCTCGAAAAAATATTGGCGAGTTACAGCACGTTGCGGCTGAAAATCTCAAGCGTTGCCATTCGTTTACTGGCGAATCACTCGAAAGAATTCTTGCCTTTACAGAATCTAAAACAGTCTGGCACCCAATCGGGGTTTAGTTCTCAGCTGAGATCGAGGCGTAGGCAGGTTTCACAACTTTTTCAATAATCTCTAATCGCTCTTCAAATGGGATGAATGCGCTTTTCAGTGCATTAACGGTCACTCGTTGTAAATCAGTGAAAGTCCAGCCAAAAGCAGCAACAACTTCTTGCATTTCATGGCTCATCGATGTTCGACTCATCAATCTATTATCGGTATTGAGAGTTATTCGGAAACGTAACTTTGCCAACGCTCCAATGGGATGATCCTTAATCGATTTTGCTGCACCAGTTTGCAGATTCGATGTCGGGCAGAGCTCAAGTGGAATTCTTCGATCTCGTACATAAGAGGCTAATCGACCTAAAACAGGTTTTCCGGAGGAGAAATCAATATCGTCAATAATTCGCACACCATGGCCTAAACGTTCCGCACCACAATGTTGAATCGCCTCCCAAATTGAGGGCAATCCATAAGCTTCGCCGGCATGAATTGTGAAGTGAGCGTTCTCTCTTCGAAGATATTCGAATGTATCTAATTGATTGGTCGGTGGAAATCCATCTTCTGGCCCAGCGATATCAAAACCTACAACGCCCGCATCTCGATATTTCACAACTGCTTCCGCTGCTTCTTGTGAACGGTTGTTCTGGCGCATTCCGCAGAGAATTGATTCCACTCGAATTGTTCGACCTTCGCGCGCGGCTTCTGCCATCCCTTGTTTATAACCTTCAACAGTTGCTTCAACTACATCATTAAGTGAGAGTGATTGCTCGGTAAAAAGTTCTGGTGCGCCACGAACTTCGGCGTAGACAACGCCATCGCGCGCTAAGTCGACGACGCACTCTCGAGCAACTCGTTCAATTGCGTCACGAGTTTGCATGACTGCGATGGTGTGGCTAAATGTCTCGAGATATCGAACTAATGAGCCGGAATCGCATGATTCTTGAAACCAATCTGCTAATTGTGAAGGATCATGCGTTGGTAATTTTGTGTAACCAATTGCATCAGCAAGTTCAATAATTGTTTCAGGACGGAGTCCGCCATCGAGATGATCATGGAGAAGCGCTTTAGGCAGTCGAGAAATCTGGTCTGCCGTTGGGCGCGAATCCATCGCCATGAACTAACTCCTAATTAATGCGAGCAACTATGAGTGGTAATCGTTTCACGACTTCCTCAGAAGCGGAAATTTTCGTTGCGCCAACTAGCGCATCTAGAGCGAGTTCAAATCGCGCTGGTTCGTCGGTATGAAGCGTGAAGAGAGGTGAGCCGGCACTTACTTTCTCGCCAGGTTTTGCATGAATTTCAATCCCAGCACCTGCTTGTACTTTCTCACCTTGCCGAGAGCGACCCGCACCTAATCGCCATGCCGCAACTCCCACTTTCAAAGCATCCATTTCCGTAATTGTTCCGTTTGATTCGGCATTGACGGTATGACGTTCGCGCGCAGTTGGCAGTGGCGCATCAGGATCTCCACCTTGCATGGCGATCATTTTTCGCCATCGATCCATCGCCAACCCATTTTTCAAAGCAATTTCTGGATCACTCTCTACACCAGCCATCGATAACATTTCACGTGCGAGAATCAACGTTAATTCAACAACATCACCTGGCCCGCCACCAGCAAGTACTTCCAGTGATTCACGAACTTCGAGCGCATTTCCTACAGTCAATCCCAGTGGTACATCCATAGCAGTTACCAACGCTCTGGTATTTACTCCTGCTCGTTTACCCAATTCCACCATTATCGTTGCCAAATTCTCTGCTTCTTTTGGATCACTCATAAATGCGCCATTACCGGTCTTCACATCCAGAACAAGGGATTGCGTACCTTCCGCAATCTTTTTACTCATAATGGATGAGGCAATTAATGGAATTGCCGGAACTGTTCCGGTGACATCGCGCAGAGCGTAGAGTTTCTTATCTGCTGGTGCTAAACCAGTTCCGGCAGCGCAAATTACTGCGCCGCAACTTTGTAATACATTGAGCATTTCCTCATTAGAAAGCGATGCACGCCAGCCAGCGATTGATTCCAACTTATCGAGCGTTCCACCAGTATGACCTAAACCTCTCCCTGATAATTGTGGAACCGCAACACCACATGCTGCAACAAGTGGCGCGAGTGGCAAAGTGATCTTGTCACCTACTCCGCCCGTTGAATGCTTATCTGCAGTTGGGACTTTCAATTCTCGCCACGACATCTGTTCGCCACTTGCGATCATGGCATCAGTCCACCGCGAAATTTCTCGCATTGACATACCGTTAAGAAGAATTGCCATTAAAAGTGCGGACATTTGTTCATCCGCCACGACGCCGCGGGTATATGCCTCAACTATCCAATCGATTTGAGAATCGGATAATTCACCTTTATCCCGCTTTGCTGCAATGATTTCTGCTGCAGCAAATTTCTCAATCACGTTAAATCCTCAGGTCCAAATCCCCACGGCAACATGGTGGACATGGGTTGCGGTCCATCTGGTGTCATTAATTGCATAGTGGGTCCACCATGCTCAAATAACAACTGTCGACAACGACCACATGGCGAGAGGTAATTTCCGTTGCTATCAACGCAGACAACCGCGGTCAATCTCCCACCGCCAGTCATAATAAGTTGCGAAATCATGGAACATTCCGCACAGAGTGTTAAACCATAACTTGCGTTTTCAACATTACAACCACTGACTAATCGACCATCGGTTGTATATCCCGCAACGCCTACTGGAAATTTCGAATACGGCGAATAAGAAAGTTTCATTACTCGTATCGCCTCTTTATGAAGCTCATTCCAACTGATGATGGGGTTCGTCATGTATGAAGTTTAATGTGAACTCTCTCGTGAATAAGGTATGCCATCCGCTGCTGGCGCACGTACCTTTCCAACAAATCCGGTAACCGCAATAATCGTTGCGATATATGGCGCCATCAACATAAATTCACTGGGAATCGGAGTTCCAGTAATCGAGAGCACTCCTTGCAAGTTATCTGCAAAACCAAAGAGAAGTGCAGCCATTACTGCGCCAAGCGGACTCCAACGACCGAAAATAAGTGCCGCGAGTGCGATAAATCCTTTGCCTGCTGTCATCTCTTTTCCGAACGCACCTACTGCGCCAACTGTGAAATATGCGCCGCCAATACCTGCAACTAACCCTGCGATGATCACGTTCTTAAAGCGAAGCGAATTAACCGAAATTCCAACGCTATCGGCGGCAGTCGGGTGTTCGCCAATTGCTCGAGTACGCAACCCCCACTTGGTTTTAAATAATGAGAAATGAATCGCAAGAACAATCACATACATCAAATACACAATAATTGTTTGACTAAAGAAAATAGGGCCAAGCACAGGAATCTTGCTGAGAAGTGGAATTTCTATTGGTTTGAGAATTGGACCTGAATTCCACGTATTCTGATATGGGATAAGGAGTTTCTTGTAAAGAAAGTTCGTCATACCTATTACTAAGACGTTGATAACAAAACCTAAAATGACTTGATCAATGGAAAACTTAATCGCAAAAGTAGCCAATAACAGCGAAATAAGTGCGCCTGCTAATGGTGCCACTAAGAGTCCCCACGTTGTGTTCTTTGTCAATGAGGCCACTACTCCGGCCGCAAATGCGCTCGCAAGTAATTGACCTTCAATGGCAATATTTATGACTCCTGATCTTTCACAGAGCACACCCGCCATTGATCCAAATATCAGCGGCACCGAAAGCAGGAGCGCACCTTGAAGGAGTCCAGTAAATGGAATCATTTTTCCGCTCGCAGCCCAGCACATAAACGCCATCAGTAATGAGAATCCACCAAGTGCGCTTTGAAGTTGAACTTTCTTATCTCGGCGAAACTGAACAAATGCCCAGAGTGAAATGAGTAAGGCGGCGACGCTAAATCCATAAGAGCCGGTACGAGAATCGAGTGTCCATTCTTGAATCGCTATCCACTCTTTCTCTAAAACAAATTTGAAAGTTACTGGCGCGGTATTTTTCTGAAGGAAACCAAAACCGATAAGAGAGGCAAGGGAGAGAATGGCCATGCTTATTACGCCACGGCGGCGGCGAAGTTGAATCGGAGTCAGGTTCATCCGTTCCATCCTTTCGCAGTCATATCTGAAGTTGTCTTCACATTCTTTAATCTAAAGACGGCACGGACCAAGGTTGGTGCCGCAATAAAGAGAACAACGAGCGCTTGGATCACCAGCACAATATCAATGGGTGTTGTGGTATTTGCCTGCATTGTTAAACCACCGGCGCGAAGGGCTGCAAAGAGAATTGCTGCAAGAACTGTTCCGACCGGTTGCGCACGTCCTAATAACGCAACAGTAATTGCATCAAATCCAAATGAACCAGCAGCACCTGCAGTTAAGGCATGTTCACTACCAAGAATTTGAACTGCGCCACCAAGTCCCGCTAACGCGCCACAGATCACCATTACTGATGTCATCACAAACGGTACTGACATGCCTGCAGTTTTTGCCGCTAACGTATTTGCACCTACAGCGCGGAATTGAAAACCCCAGGTTGTTCGCTGCAAAAGTATTGCTATCCCCCATGCAACCAAGAGCGCAATAATGATTGCGAAATTCACCCGAAAAGAATCGCCCGCCAAGCGAGGTAACTGTGCGTTTTCTTGAACTTCAGGAGCGATGGGATCTTGTCGCCCTTTGCGAAGAAATGTTGTTGTTGAGAGTAACCAGAGCAAGAAATATGAAGCAACATAATTCAACATGATGGTCACGATCACTTCGTGCGCACCAGTTCGCGCTTTGAGCAATCCAACTAATCCGCCCCAGACACCAGAGAGAATCAACGCAAAAGAAATAGCCGCAAGGATATGTATCACTGGCGGGAGTGAGAAATGAAAACCTACATACGAAGCGCCAATTGCGCCGAAAATGAATTGGCCTTGTGCTCCAATATTAAAAAGTCCTGCTCTAAATGCAAGCGTTACTGAGAGCGCGGCCAGAATTAATGGCGCAGCCACTGTAAATGTCTCTGATAATGGATAGAAACCATTGACAAATGTCTTGCGAGTCAAGTTCGCATCAAATATCGAACCTTGAAAGAGCGCTACATATGCTTTTCCGGCCACGAGAAACGCTTCGTTGAGTGCTTTCACGGGAGTTCGCCACAGTGCAATAACTTTTGGATCTGAGAACGCAATGAGTAAACCGCCCGAGAGAATAGCCAGCGTAAATGCCAATAGCGGTAACTTCACTGAGCGCCATAGGTGAGCGAATCGTTTCTTCATGCTTTCACCTGTTTAACTCCAGCCATTAATAAACCTAGCTCGCTACGCGAAATAGTTGCTGGGACGATATCGATGATTTCACCTTTGTACATCACAGCAATTCGATCTGCCAACGCAAAGACTTCATCGAGTTCTGTACTAAACAAGAGAACGCCACGCCCGGCATCACGCTCAGCAATAATCCGTTCGTGAACAAATTCGATTGAGCCCACATCCAGACCTCGTGTTGGTTGCGAAGCCACCACAACTTTCACTGGCCGTGATAACTCTCGTGCCAAGACAACTTTCTGCTTATTGCCGCCTGATAATGACGAGACGAGGTCGGTAACACTTTGAGTACGGATATCGAATTCCTTAATACGTTTCTCTGCTTCGTCCCTTACAACTGAGGGAAACATCGCTAATTTTTTTCCGTAGGGTGCTTTATCAAAGACATCAAGAATGAGGTTTTCCGAGATCGAAAATGCACTTATAAGTCCATCGAGTTCGCGTGATTCTGGTACGAAAGCTACCCCAGAGTGAATTGCATCAGAGACGGAACGACCAAGGATGTTTTCACCATCAATCTGGATTTCACCGCGAGCATGCGGTTCAAGATTAAGAATCGCACGCGCTAACTCGGTTTGGCCATTTCCTTGCACTCCTGCAACTGCGACGATCTCACCTGCATGTACATCTAGATTGACGCTTTTTACTAATTCAATTCCGCGATTGTCGGTGATGGTGAGATTCTTCATCGACAAGAGCGATTTACCCGAATTCGATTTATTCTTGTTGAGAGTCAAAATGACTGGGCGGCCAACCATCTGAGTTGCTAACTCTTCTTGGGTTGCAGTTGGCAGCGCTGTGCCCACAACTTTTCCGCGCCTAATAATGGTAATTCGATCCGCCACCGCTTGTACTTCTCGTAATTTATGAGTGATAAAGATGATGGATGTGCCTTGCGATTTTAAGCGCTTCATTACTGATAATAATTCATCGGTCTCTTGCGGAGTGAGTACGGCAGTTGGTTCATCAAGAATTAAAACTTTGGCGTTGTACATTAGCGCTCGAATTATTTCGACGCGTTGTTGAATCCCTACCGGTAAAGTTTCTACGACTGCATCTGGATTAACATCAAAATTGAATTCTTTTGAAATGCGCGCAATTTCAGCGCGGGCTTGGCTGAGATCAAGTTTTCCTAGTGACTTCGTTTTTTCATGTCCTAAAACAATATTTTCAGCCACTGTAAAAACTGGGATGAGCATAAAGTGCTGATGCACCATGCCAATTCCAGCAGCGAGCGCATCACTTGGAGCGCTAATTTTTACCGGCTTATCATCAACAAAAATTTCACCAGAATCTGGCTGGAGCAGACCATAGAGAATGTTCATTAATGTTGATTTGCCAGCGCCATTTTCACCGAGAATCGCGTGGATTTCACCGCGTTCAACTTTAAGAGTGATTGCGTCATTCGCTACCAGCGCGCCAAAAGACTTAGTTATCGCTCGTAATTCAACCGACACGAATATTTCGCCTTTCGAAAAGATCCATCTAAATAGTGAGGCGGACTAGTTTCCTAGCCCGCCTCACTGTATTGCTTTTCCTACTTTTTTACTGCTTTTTCTTCTTAGCGTTCAGACTACGCATCAACCTTTACGGTTCCTGCGATGATGTCTTGACCAAGTTGTTCAACTTCCGCTGCCAATCCGGCATCAACTGTTGATTCCAAATCGTGGTAAGGAGCCAAGAAGGTTCCGTTATTTTCCAAAGTTCCAACATATGTATCTGCGGTGTATTTACCGTCGATCACATCTTGGATAACTGCGGTAACAGAAGTTCCAACACCCTTCACGACTGAGGAGAGAAGTACTGATGCAAACTGTGGAGCTTGGACATATCCATCCGAGTCAACCCAGATTGTCACTGACTTCTTACCAGTCATTGATTGGTTAGCAGTTGCTGCGCCGAGGCCACCTGCAACTGGGAAAATTACGTCAGCACCTTGTTGCTCAAAATTCTTTGAGATCTGAAGTGCTTTTGCTTGATCCGAGAAACCACCGACGAATGTTCCATCTTTCTTCGCAGTGTCCCAACCAAGAACGGTAACTTTCTTACCCTTTTGTGCGTTGTAATAAGCAACACCGCGTGCAAAGCCATCCATGAAGATGGTGACTGGTGGAATGTTAAGTCCACCATAGGTTGCAACTTTGCCGGTCTTTGAATAACCCGCTGCAAGATAACCAGCTTGGAACGCTGCTTGGTTTGTTGCGAACGTTAGACCTTTGAGGTTTGGCAACGCTGTTCCTGGATATTGATCGCCAGCTGGACCATGGTCCATGCCATCTTGATCAACGATTGCAAACTTAGTATCTGGATTTGCTTTTGCTGCTTCAACGATTGCGCCGTTGATCAAGAAGCCAACACCAACAACGATGGTGCAACCTTCATCAACGAGCTTCTTAATGTTTGGTGCGTAATCAGCATCTGATGTAGCAGCAAGGTACTTCACTTCAGCGCCGGCAGCTTCTGCTGCTTGTGCGCCTTCCCATGCTGATGCGTTGAATGACTTGTCATCAACACCACCAGTATCAAGTGCAAGACATGC
>CAXBQM010000002.1:0-38006 GCA_963978235.1 uncultured bacterium
AGTCAACTCAGATGACTTCCAAAATAACTTCGTACAAATTATGCAGGGAACACCGGATGATGCATTCGGTTGGATGGCTGGATGGCGCACCAATGCACGTGCCGATGCTGGTCTACTTGCAGATGTATCGGATCAAGTCAAAGCACTTGGTAGCTCACTCTCAGCAGCGGCAATTCAAGGTGCAACAAACCCTGCGGATGGAAAGCAGTACATCATTCCAACAACGTATTACCCATGGGGTCTGCACTATCGCAAGTCAACAATGACTGAACTTGGTCTCGATCCAGAAAATATTGCAACCTGGGATGACTTAATTAAGTTATGTGAAGCTACAAAGAAAAAAGGCTTAGTCGGCTATGCACTAGGTGATAAGGGCGGCTGGGAAGCGATGGGAACCTTCGACATCATCAATATGCGTGTCAATGGTTACCAGTACCACATTGATTTGCTCAATGGAAAAGCAAAGTGGACAGATCCAAAAACTGTTGATGTGTTTAAGCACATGGAACAGCTCATCCCATACATGAATAAGAACGTTCTTGATATCTCATGGGATGGCATGCGCGATCTTCTACTTCAGAGTAAGTGCGGTGCAATGATGATGGGTTCATGGTTTGCTAATGACTTCAAAGCGAAGTCACAAGCAGATTATGACGATCTATGGATCGTTCCATTCCCAGCAATCAATCCAGATCATGGAATTGATTCAATCGATGCACCACTTGATGGAATCTGCGTCGCTGCTAACGGCAAGAACGTTGAAGGCGGTAAAGATCTCGCTCAATTCTGGGGTTCAAAAGAAGGTATTGATGCAGCAGTTGCTGCTGGCGATACCAGCATCTATATCAGCTCTGATTTCGATACTTCTACTTATGATGCATTTAATAAGCAGAAGCTTGCAGTTCTTGGCGAAGCGAAGAACATTGGTTTCTTCCTCGATCGAGATACTCGCGGTGACTTTGCTGGTCCAGTTGTTGGCCCAGCAATCCAGAGCTTCCTCAAGAATCCAAAGGATCTCACCAAGATTCTTGATAGCGTCCAAGCACAATGGGATGCACTACCTCCACTTTAATTCGTTATCACTGACGAATTAGATTAGGGTTGAGAAATGAAATCGGCGGTTACGGACAAAAAAGTTCGTGACCGCCGATTTCTTTCTCGAAGTGATCGGTTCACACTCGCAGCATTTGTTGGAATTCCAACGCTTTTACAATTTATATTTCTCTGGATTCCTGCACTAATAACAATTTTGCTTTCTTTCACGTATTGGAATGGAATCCGTGTCACCGATATCAAATGGGCTGGTATCGCTAATTACAAGAATATTTTCTTCGGCACACCAATCTTTTATGAGGCGTTGAAACACAATTTAATTTGGTTACTGTGGTTTTCATTTATAGCTACACCACTTGGAATTCTGCTTGCATATCAAATAGATAGACAAATAAAAGGTCATAAGTTTTATGAAACAGTTTTCTATATTCCAGTTGTTCTTTCGTTAGCAATTATTGGAATTATTTGGAATTTCATGCTTCAACCAGGTGGATTTGTACAAGGGTTAATGGGGCGAGATATTGGCAATGCCGTTTCTATTTGGGGGAATTACAGCATCAATACGTATGTGATTATGGGAATCGCTTCGTGGCGACATATCGGGTACATCATGCTTCTTTATTTAGCAGGGTTGAAGTCGGTTGATCCATCCTTGCGGGAAGCATCAGCAATTGATGGTGCAACTGAATGGCAAACATTCCGAAAGATAGTTCTACCTACAATGAGGCCAGTAAATATCATCATTATTGTCATCACGATTATTGAATCCCTTCGTGCATTTGACCTGGTTTACATCATTTATGGAACGAGTACAGGCTGGCCGCTGCTCAATATTTTGGTATTTCAGAATTTTGCTGGCCAAGGTATTTCAATGAAAGGTGCCGCCTACGCAGTCATTCTTCTTGTTCTTTGCGTCGGGCCAATCATTGGCTATCTCCGCGTGACCTTTAAAGAGGACTTGAAATGACCACAATAGTTCATGACAAGAAATATCGCGATAAACAGAAAGTCAAAGATGGTTTTATCTCTGCGTTTATCGGTTTCTTTGCACTCATATGGATGTTGCCAATTTTGTGGACTTTCTGGACATCACTGCGCCCGTATAACGATGTAATTTCTTACGGAGTATTTTCGAGACCGCGGCATTTGGATTTTGCCAACTATATTAATGCTTTTAGAGAGATGAGAATCTTCCGTTATTTTCTCAATACTCTCTATGTCACCGCCCCGGCAGTTCTCCTTACTCTATTTCTAGGTTCACTCATTGCCTTCGTCGTTTCTCGATATTCCTTTAAGTTCAATCTTTCATTGCTTCTTTTGTTCACCGCAGGAAATATGTTGCCAATTGTTTTAACTTATATTCCAGTCTTCTGGCTATACATAAAAGTAGGAGACCTTTTTGGAAATCGCCATCTTCTCTACAACAACTACCTGGGAATCATTTTGGTCCACGTTGCTTTCCAAGTTGGCTTTGCTACGTTCGTTCTCTCTTCTTATATGAAAACTATTCCCAAGGAGATTTCCGAGTCGGCCATTATCGATGGCGCTTCTGTATTTCGTCATTACTGGAATGTGATGCTTCCTTTGATGCGCCCGCCATTAGCAGCGCTCGGAGTTTTAATGAGTTGCTGGATTTATAACGACTTCTTTTGGGCCTTAATTTTGATGTCCGAAGATTCGAAACGACCTGTGACATCTGCTCTTCGACAGCTCCAAGGTGAGTATGTGACTGACTTCAATCTGCTTGCCGCTGGCTGCATGATTGTTGCTGCGCCGACCATCATTCTCTTCTTTGTGCTCCGCAAGCAATTCATTTCTGGTCTCACTTTGGGTTCCACTAAGGGCTAATAAAAGGACAGAAAATGAAAGCAATTCAGATCACTGAATTCGGTGGTCCAGAAGTCATGAGATATGTAGAAATAGCTGATCCGGTGTTGCGCGACGGTGATGTCTTACTTGATGTCACGGCAATCGGAATTAACTATGCAGATACTCATCAAACCGAGGATTCCTATCTTTCAAAACAAAAATTGCCGCTCGTACCAGGAATTGAAGTAGTTGGTACATATGAAGGAAAAAGATTTCTAGCATTTGTAGGCGCTGGTGGTTACGCCCAAAAAGCAGCAGTAAATAAAGATTCCCTCATTCCAATTCCACAACAAGTCAATGACGGCGAAGCGCTCGCAATGGCAGTACAAGGCTCAACTGCTTTTCATATTCTAAAAACTGTTGGTCATATCAAGAGTGGTGAATGTGTAGTCGTTCATGCGGGAGCAGGCGGAGTTGGTTCGTTAGCAATTCAGTTAGCAAAATTATGGGGAGCACGAGTAGTCGCAGTCACGTCAAGGGAAGAGAAGAAGAATCTCTGTCGTGAACTTGGCGCAGACGTCGTCGTTGATGCCAATGAAGAAGATTTAACAAAAGCGCTCATTGCAGCAAATAATGGCAAGCCAGTCGATTTAATTCTTGAGATGGTTGGTGGAAAAACATTCGATCAGTCACTCAATGCACTTGCACCATTTGGTCGAATGGTGACTTATGGAATGGCATCTCGTACTGCACCAACTCCAATACATTCGGGATCATTAATGGGAACAAGTAGAACCATTACTGGATTCTGGTTGGCGCATTGTTTTGGCAAAAAGGAACTAATGGGCGATGTCATTGCGGAACTTTTTTCATTGATTGCTGCCGGCAAATTACGGGTAATAGTCGGACAGACCTTTCCGCTTTCGAAAGCTGCGGATGCCCATCGTGCAATGTTGGCGCGTACGACAACCGGGAAAATAGTTCTCGACCCTTCTGCGTAATAAACATCTGCGTAATCAAGAGTTTTTTGGTGGATGCATCTGGCATCGGATACCCTTCGGCTAACTTTTTTCGCCCCCCTAGCTCAGTCGGTAGAGCGTTTCCATGGTAAGGAAAAGGTCACCGGTTCGATTCCGGTGGGGGGCTCGCAAGAAATCTGGCGGGGTAGCTCAGCTTGGTAGAGCAAGCGGCTCATAATCGCTGTGTCGTGGGTTCAAATCCCGCCTCCGCTACCAGATTTTTTATGCGTATCTCTGCGTGAATTTATGCGTGGATTTCGCGCATACTTATTACTCAGGTACTCTGCGCCACATGGCAAGCAAGAGCGCGGATGTACGTCCAAAGATCACGATGGCATGTGTAGATTGCAAGGAACGCAACTACATCACACGTAAGAATCGTCGCAATGATCCTGATCGTATGGAACTCAAGAAGTATTGCCCACGTTGCAAGTCTTCAACTCTTCATCGCGAGACTCGCTAACACCAATGTTTAACCCCGATGCAGTCGGGAAGCAACACAAATCGGAAAAACCCTTTCACGTCACGGCTGAACATATTTCGGCATTTGCAAAAGCAATTGGTAGCTCCGATTCACAGAACTCACCAGTGACATATTCAATTTCGTTTTCGCTTGAAAGCGCTCAGGAATTCTTGCAAGAACAAGGACTTGATTGGACGCGAGTAGTTCATGGTGATCAGAAATTTAAAATCAATCGACCTTTTGTCGCAGGAGATGTTGTAGAAACGCTTGCAACTATTGAAAGTTTCCGTGCGGTTGCGGGTAATGAAATTGTGAATGTGCGTAGTGATCTTTATTGCGGCAATGAACTTGTTCAACAACAGTGGACTACTTTGGTTGCACGAGCATGAGAGATTTAGCGGTTGGTACCACAATTCCATCACAAACATATGTGATGAATCGTCAAACGCTTATTGATTATGCCAATGCCTCTGGCGATCAAAACCCTATTCATCAAAACGAAGAATTTGCGAAATCAGTGGGACTACCGGATGTCATTGCCCATGGCATGTTGACCATGGCGCTTGCTAGTCGTTTCGTGGCGCAATGGGCTGGTGATGTATCCAAAGTAAAAGAGTTTTCGGCTCGATTTACAAAGCCGGTTGTGGTTCCAGCTGGCGTTGATGTGGAACTCGTAGTGAGCGCAGTTATTGATGAAGTAACCGCCCGTTCGGTGACGCTCGACATCACAGCAGAGTGCGCAGGGATAAAAGTATTAGGGATGGCAAAAGCAACCATCGCATTGTTATGAACGCGACAGTTGCCATAGTCGCTGATGGTTTTCAAGAGGATCTAGTTCAATGTGTTAAATCTGTTCGTGAATATTCAAACGTACCCATTCATGTTTTTACTTCAGGTAAAGAAAACAAGAATCTTTGTGATCCACTGCTTGAATTCACACCATTTCATGGTGGCTGGCAGAAGAACAAATTAGGGTGGGGACATAGCGTTCAACATCTTTTGCATACCATCGAAACTAAGTATGTGGTTTTAATGGATCCTTCAACTCAATTTGTTGGTGATGCAATTTCACCAGCGATTGCAGAAGCGGACAAAGGATATGTAGCTGTTGGTTGGAAAGGTGGGCTAATTAATCTCGAAGATGAATGGCGAAGCGTCGACGATAAAGGCGACGGTGAGGTTGATGTCCTCTTCTCATATTTCATGATTGTGAATCGACAATTTGCCATTGATGCTGGTGGCGCAAACACCAGTGCAACCTATTACCGCAATGCAGATTTAGAGATGACGCTCTCGCTACGCGCACATGGTGGGAAATTGCTACAAATGGCGTTACCACTCACTCAAGGGAGACACCACGGTTATCACGATGTTGATTCAGAATATCGCGATAAAAATTCGAAGAAGAATTACCAACGTTTGCTCGATCGATTCCGTGGTCGAAACGACATTCTTGCACCACGCAGGTAACCTTTACTTATGGAGAACCTTGCGCAGTACACCAGCCTGAGAGTTGGTGGCCCAGCGCAGAAATTTATTCACGCAACTACCGAACAAGAATTAATTGAAGCGGTAAAAAATTCGGATAAGTCGGGCGAACCGGTCCTCATCATTGGTGGCGGATCAAATGTGCTTATAGGCGATCAAGGGTTTAATGGCACAGTTATTCGAGTCGAAACCAAAGGTAATTCCTATCAATTTGATGCATGTAGCGGGGGAATGATCACGGTCAATTCCGGTGAAAACTGGGATGAATTTGTTCAATGGATTATCAGCAAAGGCTTTGCAGATGTAGAAACCTTGAGTGGAATTCCAGGAACAGTTGGTGGTGCGCCGATTCAAAATATTGGGGCATACGGGCATGAAGTCTGTGAAGTGATTGCACGAGTGCGGACGTGGGATCGAAAAATAAATGCGGTAAAAACTTTTACAAATCAAGATTGCGAGTTTGGCTATCGCACTTCTCGTTTTAAACGAGAGAAAGATCGATATGTAGTTCTCGATGTGACTTTCCAACTTCGCAAAGGTGAGATGTCTCTTCCAATTAAGTATCAAGAGTTGGCTAATTATTTAGGTGTTCAACTAGGTGATCGCGTTCTCGTTGAAGATGTTCGCCGAGCAGTTTTAGCACTTCGCGCTGCTAAAGGAATGGTCCTGAGCGAGAGCGATCCAGATTCATGGTCAGCCGGTTCATTCTTTGTGAATCCAATTCTGAGCGCAGAGCTTGCGGCGAAACTTCCAAGTGATGCACCACGTTGGCAACAGGCAGATGGCCGAGTAAAAACTTCAGCAGCGTGGTTAATGGAGAAATCAGGCGTTCGAAAAGGTGAAGAGCACGAAGGTGCACGCGTATCAACGAAACATGTTCTAGCGTTAGTGAACAGTGGAAATGCGAAAGCATCTGATATTGCTGAGTTAGCAAAGTCAGCCCGCGCGCAAGTGAAAAAAGTTTTTGGTATTACCCTCGAGCCAGAAGTCCACTTTGTGGGCTTAAGTTTGGATTAGTTACTTCGCTTCTGAAAGTAATGCTTTGATGCGTGAGACACCTTCAATGATGTCGTCATCACTTGTTGCGTAGGAGAAGCGCAGATATCCGGATGGACCAAAAGCTTCACCGGGCACAACTGCCACTTCAACTTCATCAAGAATAAGTGCAGCAAGTTCTGCCGATGTTTGAGGGCGTTTTCCACGTATTTCTTTGCCAAGCACGCCTTTAACCGATGGATAAACATAGAACGCACCGGTTGGGGTAGGACATTGAACTCCAGGGATTTCATTTAAGAGTTTAACAATCAGTTTTCGACGTCGATCAAATGCTTCACCCATTTTGTGAACCGCTGAAAGATCACCATTGAGCGCCGCGATTGCTGCGCGTTGCGAAACATTGGAAACGTTTGATGAGAGATGTGACTGATGATTTGTGGAAGCTTTGATGACATCTTTTGGTCCGATCATCCAACCAACTCGCCAACCAGTCATGGCGTATGTTTTTGCTACACCATTAAGGATGATGCAGTGATCGGCAATCGCTGGAACTAAAACTGGAAGTGAAGGTGCAGTAGCACCGTCATAAAGAAGGTGTTCGTAGATTTCATCTGTAATAACCCAGATGCCATGTTTCACAGCCCATTCACCAATTGCTTTGACTTGCTCTTGTGAATAGACCGAGCCGGTTGGATTTGATGGCGAGCAGAAGAGCAGAACTTTCGTTTTCTCAGTGCGTGCTTTTTCTAGTTGTTCGACAGTAACGAGATAATTCTGAGTTTCATCTGCAAAAACTTCGACCGGAACTCCGCCAGCTAATTTGATACATTCTGGATAAGAAGTCCAATATGGTGCAGGCAAGAGCACTTCATCACCTGGATCAACAATTGCTGCAAAAGATTGATACACAGATTGTTTGCCACCATTAGTAACGAGTACTTGGTCTGCTGTGATTGAATAATGTGAGTCGCGCAAAGTTTTCTTCACGATCGCCTCGCGCATTTCTGGGAGTCCAGGCGTTGGTGTGTAACGATGATTGGCAACAACACTTGTTGCATCTGCCGCCGCTTTAACTATGTAATCCGGAGTGGGAAAATCTGGTTCACCTGCACCGAAACCAATAACGGGGCGACCCGCAGCTTTGAGCGCTTTTGCTTTCGCGTCCACCGCAAGAGTTGCTGATTCTGCGATGCTGGCGATTCGACGGGATACGCGTGGTTTGCTCACGCGCGCAGTCTGCCTGAACGGGGGTAGGTAAGCGAGTTAGACCAAATGCCCCTCTCTAACCTAGACTTCCGCGCCTGGCGCTTGCATAACTCGAAGAAATTTGAATTATGAAAAATGGTCATGCTTTTGCATGTCCAAAAGCACCCGAAGGGCAGTAGCTCAATTGGCCAGAGTTCCGGTCTCCAAAACCGGCGGTTGGGGGTTCAAGTCCCTCCTGCCCTGCTCGGTTAAGAAACTGGTTAAGAAGAAGTTAGTAGTTAGCGAAGTTAGTAGATAGAAAGGAACAGCAATGAGTGAACAACACTCTACTGAAGAAGCGCAAGGCATCTTCGGTCGTATTGGCCTGTTCTATCGCCAAGTAATTAATGAACTTCGAAAAGTTGTTTGGCCAACTCGAAACCAATTAACAACGTACACAGCAGTTGTTCTTGTCTTCGTAGGTTTCATTATCGCTGTGGTTTCGGTTTTCGATCTCGTACTTGCGAAGATCGTGTTCTGGATTTTTGGATAGGAGGGGAGCGATGTCAGAAGAATTTGCTGAAGCACAAGCAACAGACTCAGCTGTTGATCTTGTCGATAACGCGAGCGTTGCCGATGTAGAAGTTGATGAGACAGAAATCGATGACGTAGTTGAAGAAGAGAACATCAGCCCTGAACTTGCAGCTTTCCGTGATGAACTGCGTC
This sequence comes from uncultured bacterium, assembly GCA_963978235.1. Lineage (GTDB taxonomy): Bacteria > Actinomycetota > Actinomycetes > Nanopelagicales > Nanopelagicaceae > UBA7398. Next base: position 8,740 of record CAXBQM010000002.1, read on the forward strand.
GCGCACCTGGAGATTGGTTCGTCATTCACTCTTACGCTGGATATGAGAAGCGCGTTAAAGGAAACCTTGCTAACCGTATTACATCGATGAATATGGAAGATTTCATTTATCAGATTGAAGTTCCAGAAGAAGAAGTTACTGAAATTAAGAATGGCCAGCGCAAGCAGGTCAAACGCAATATTTATCCAGGTTATGTCTTGGTTCGTATGGATCTCAATGATGAATCGTGGTCATGCGTTCGAAATACTCCTGGTGTTACTGGATTTGTTGGTAACTCTCATCATCCAAGCCCGCTTCCACTTTCGGAAGCAGAGAAGATGTTGATGCCTCGTGAACTCAAGGCAACCATTAAGAAGGAGATCAAGGTTGTTGATTTCACTGTTGGCGAATCTGTCACCGTTATGGATGGCCCATTCGCGACCTTGCCAGCAACAATCTCTGAAATCATGCCAGAGCAGGCAAAACTCAAGGTTCTTGTCTCCATCTTTGGCCGCGAGACTCCAGTAGAACTTTCATTCCACCAGGTTCAGAAAATTTAAAGAAGAGAAAGAGAAAAAGAGGAAACGATCATGGCACCAAAGAAGAAAGTCCAAGCACTGATTAAGTTGCAGATTCAGGCTGGCGCAGCGACACCTGCTCCACCAGTTGGTCCTGCACTCGGTCAGCATGGTGTGAACATCATGGACTTCGTTAAGGCGTACAACGCTGCGACGGAAAGCCAAAAGGGTCAGATCATTCCGGTAGAGATCACCGTCTTCGAAGATCGTTCTTTCACATTCGTCACCAAAACTCCACCAGCATCACGTCTTATCCTCAAGGCAGCTGGATTGGAGAAAGGTTCATCTGTTCCACACAAGGACAAAGTTGGATCAATCACTTGGAAGCAATGTGAAGAGATCGCAACATTGAAGAAAGCAGATCTCAATGCAAACGATGTACAAGCCGGTGCACACATCATCGCAGGTACCGCTCGTTCGATGGGAATTATCGTTAATAAGTAATTAGCGATAAGTAAATTTCGAATCAGAGATTCTGATTCGAAGTGGGAGGACCTCGCTGGTCCGTTACGACCACAACTCGCTCACTTCGGTGAGAGAAATAGAAGGAGAAGAAATGAAGCGAAGCAAGAAGTACAAAGCAGCGGCAGCGAAAGTAAATGCTGACCAGCTCTACACACCACTACCTGCGATGCAGTTAGTAAAAGAGACAAACGTAGTGAAGTATGACGCGTCAGTTGAAGTTGCGTTAGTACTCGGCGTTGATCCAAAGAAAGCAGATCAAGCAGTTCGCTCAACAGTTAACTTGCCACATGGAACCGGTAAGACCGCTCGCGTTCTTGTTTTTGCAAACGCAGATAAAGCTGAAGATGCACGCGCTGCCGGAGCTGACATTGTCGGTGGCGATGAATTGATCGATGAAGTTTCCAAGGGCCGCCTTGATTACGACGCAGTTGTTGCTACTCCAGATTTAATGGGCAAAGTTGGTCGCCTCGGTAAAGTGCTTGGACCTCGTGGTCTGATGCCAAACCCAAAGACCGGAACAGTTACTACCGATGTTGCGAAGGCGGTCTCAGATATCAAAGGTGGAAAAATCGAATTCCGCGTTGATAAGAATTCAAACCTTCACTTCATTATTGGTAAATCATCGTTTACAGCGGAACAACTCGCTGACAACTATGCAGCGGCCGTTGAAGAAGTAATGCGCTCAAAGCCAGCTTCATCGAAGGGACGTTTCATTAAGAAGTCTGTTGTCTCCACAACGATGGGACCTGGCATCGCGATTGATCCAAATATCTCTCGCGAGGGTGCAGCACCAATTCAATAGTTTCACGCTCACAGATCAGATTTTGACGGAGCTAGGGCGCCTGCCCTAGCCTTCGTCATCTCACCAGAGACTGCTGGTTATCTTCGGAAGATATTTTCGAAGGAACTAAGTGTCGAAAGACAGCCCGCATAGGTAAGTACGAAACCTCGTACGCACTTATGCGTCGAGGTTTTTCTCGTTTTTGGTGGAATGTATTAATAAATAAAAGAGAAGGTAGGTAGCCAAATGGCTCGCCCTGACAAGTCGGCAGCAGTTGCGCAGTTGGTCGAAGATTTTCGATCAGCAGATGCAACCGTTCTGACTGAATATCGTGGTCTAACAGTGACTGCGATGAAAGAGCTACGTCGTTCACTTGGTGAAGGCACCAAGTATCACGTTGCAAAGAACACTCTGACAAAGATCGCTGCGAAAGAAGCCGGCGTTCCATTGGAAGACAACTTACTTGCTGGACCTTCTGCGATTGCATTCATCAAAGGTGATGCAGTAACAGCGGCGAAAGCAATGAAGAACTTCCAGAAAGAAAATCCACTTCTTGTTATCAAGGGTGGCGTTTTCGAAGGAAAGCCAGTCTCTGTAGAAGAGATTATGAAACTTGCAGATCTCGAATCTCGCGAAGTTCTCTTGGCAAAGCTTGCTGGTGCTATGAAGGCATCGCTTGCTAAGGCAGCACGAACATTTGATGCGCTTCGTATCAAACTTGAAGCAGAAGCCGGCGCTCCTGCAGCAGCACCCGTTGCACAAGCAACTGAAGTTGCAGCAGAAGTAGTGGCAGAAGCACCAGCTGCAGAAGCAGCATCAACCGAAACCCCAGCAGCGGAATAACTTTCGCAACGAGTACAGAAAAAGGAAACGAACATGGCAAAGCTAAATACCGAAGATCTCTTGGGTCAGTTCAAGGAAATGTCCCTAGTTGAACTTTCAGATTTCGTTAAGGCATTCGAAAAAGAATTCGATGTCACAGCAGCAGCACCAGTAGCAGTTGCAGCAGCAGGCGGCGCAGCAGCAGGTGGCGCAGCAGCAGATGCAGCACAAGATGAATTCACCATCATTCTTGAAGATGCTGGCGCACAGAAGATTGCTGTTATTAAAGAAGTACGTGCACTTAATAGCTCACTCGGCTTGAAGGAAGCAAAGGATCTCGTTGACGCGACTCCAGCAACTCTCCTTGAGAAGGCTGATAAGGCGACCGCTGATAAGGCGAAGGCAGCTCTCGAAGCAGCCGGCGCTAAGGTGACAATTAAGTAAGGTCACGAATAAGTAAGCAACAACAATCCGTCATTGGAAGGGGCTCCCGAGAGGGGGTCCCTTTCCTTTTTCTTATCGGACCTTTGCTTTTTTGGCGGATTAGACAGGCGAGCCTGGCCAGGGTTACCCTACGCGTTCGCATAAATACCCAAGGGTCCTGCATATAGCGGCTGAGACCTGGCGTGAGCTGTGCGAAAAATTGCACTTCATTTTACGTAAGTAAGCAAGTGACAACTGGAAGGACATATCTTGGCCGCGAAGAAATCATTAGCACCAACCCGTATTTCATTCGCCAAGATTCGTGAACCACAAGAAGTACCAAATCTCCTAGCACTTCAAACCGAGAGCTTTGATTGGCTCCTCGGTAATGATGCATGGCGTTCACGACTTGGACAGAACGAACGAGCCGGACGAGGCGAAGTTCCAAAGACATCTGGATTGGAAGAAATCTTTGATGAGATTTCACCAATCGAAGATTTCAATGGATCGATGTCGCTCTCATTCCGTGATCATCGTTTCGAACCTGCGAAGTACACCATCACTGAATGTAAAGAGCGCGATCTCACTTACGCAGCGCCGCTCTTCGTTACCGCAGAATTCACCAACAACATCACTGGTGAAATTAAGTCACAGACAGTCTTCATGGGTGATTTCCCATTAATGACACCACGCGGAACATTCGTCATCAATGGAACAGAACGTGTTGTCGTTTCACAACTCGTTCGTTCACCTGGTGTGTACTTTGAGCGAACCATTGAAAAAGGTTCGGACAAAGATATTTTCACAAGCAAGATCATTCCAAGCCGTGGTGCCTGGCTTGAGTTTGAAATTGATAAGAAAGATTTCGTCGGCGTTCGTATCGATCGTAAGCGAAAACTTTCAGTAACGGTATTTCTTAAAGCACTTGGTTGGACTGATGCACAGATCACTGAAAACTTTGGTGAATATGAATCAATGCGTCAGACACATGAAAAAGATACGGTCAACACTCAAGACGAAGCCTTGCTCGATATTTATCGCAAGATGCGTCCAGGTGAGCCACCAACTAAAGAAGCGGCACAAAACCTTATTGAAAACTTGTATTTCAATGTGAAGCGTTACGACTTGGCCAAGGTCGGACGATTCAAATTGAATAAGAAGTTGGGCCTAGAACACCCGCTAAATAAGGGCCTTATTACGATTGAAGACATCATCGCGACTTTGAAGTACTTAGTAGCACTTCACAAAGGCGAACTCTTTATGGAGTACGGCAAGCAAGTTCGCGTTGAAGCAGACGATATTGATCACTTTGGAAATCGTCGTCTTCGTACCGTTGGCGAATTGATTCAAAATCAAGTTCGTACTGGTCTCTCCCGTATGGAGCGTGTTGTTCGCGAACGTATGACAACGCAAGATGTGGAAGCAATTACGCCACAGACGTTGATCAACATTCGACCAATCACTGCATCTATCAAAGAGTTCTTTGGAACATCACAACTTTCACAGTTCATGGATCAAACCAATCCACTTTCTGGTTTGACTCACAAGCGACGTCTTTCAGCGCTTGGACCTGGTGGTCTCTCGCGAGATCGCGCTGGCTTCGAAGTTCGTGACGTACATCCATCTCACTATGGACGTATGTGCCCAATCGAAACTCCAGAAGGTCCAAACATTGGTCTCATTGGTTCGCTTGCAACATATGCACGCATCACACCATTTGGTTTCGTTGAAACTCCATATCGCAAAGTAGTTAACGGTCAAGTTTCTGACAAAGTTGATTACTTAACTGCAGATGAAGAAGACGAACACATTATTGCGCAGGCAAACGCACCTCTCACAGAAGATAACCACTTCGCAGAATCTCGCGTATTGGTACGTCGTCGTGGTGGCGAAGTTGAATACATTCCAGCCGAAGAAGTTGATTACATGGATGTTTCACCACGTCAGATGGTTTCGGTTGCAACTGCGATGATTCCATTCCTTGAGCATGATGATGCGAACCGCGCTTTGATGGGTTCAAACATGATGCGTCAGGCTGTACCTCTTATTCGCGCGGAAGCACCACTCGTTGGTACTGGCATGGAATTCCGAGCTGCAGTTGATGCTGGCGATGTCATGCTTGCGAAAAAAGCTGGCGTTGTTGCTGAAGTTTCTTCAGATCAAGTTGTCATCAAAGAAGACGACGGAAATGAAGAGATTTACGCGCTTGAGAAGTTCATCCGCTCCAACCAGAGCACCTCGCGTAATCAGAAAGTTCTCGTCAATGAAGGCGACAAAGTTGTAGCTGGTCAACCAATTGCTGATGGCCCATGTACCGATAAAGGTGAAATGGCGCTCGGCAAGAACTTACTCGTGGCATTTATGTCATGGGAAGGCCACAACTATGAAGATGCGATCATCCTTTCGCAACGACTTGTTCAAGATGATGTGCTCTCATCAATTCATATTGAAGAGTATGAAGTAGATGCGCGCGATACCAAACTTGGACCTGAGGAAATTACTCGCGATATTCCAAACGTTTCTGAAGAAGTTCTCGCAGATCTTGATGATCGCGGAATTATTCGAATCGGTGCAGATGTCGTTCCAGGTGACATCCTTGTTGGAAAAGTAACTCCAAAAGGCGAAACCGAACTCACACCAGAAGAGCGTTTGCTCCGTGCAATTTTCGGTGAGAAGGCGCGCGAAGTTCGCGATACCTCACTAAAAGTTCCACACGGTGAAGGTGGAAAAGTCATCGGCGTAAAGATTCAAGATCTGGAAGATGGTTATGACTTGCCAGCTGGTGTCAACCAAGTTGTCCGTGTCTACATCGCTCAGAAGCGAAAGATTCAAGATGGTGACAAGCTCGCTGGTCGCCACGGTAATAAGGGTGTTATCTCAAAGATTCTCCCAGTTGAAGATATGCCATTCCTTGCAGATGGAACTCCAGTTGATGTTGTTCTTAATCCGCTCGGTGTTCCTGGTCGTATGAACGTTGGTCAAGTTCTTGAAACTCACCTCGGTTGGGTTGCAAAGAGCGGATGGAACGTTGATGGCGAGAAGGAAGATTGGCAGAAGCGCATGCACACCATTGGTGCGGCATCTGCGCCATCTGGCACAAATATCGCAACACCAGTCTTTGACGGTGCGCGCGAAGATGAAATTCAAGGTCTCCTTGGTTCAACTCTTCCAACCGCAGACGGTGCGCGACTTGTTGGTGCAAATGGAAAAGCGAAGTTGTTCGATGGCCGTACTGGTCTTCCTTATAAAGAGGAGATCACAGTTGGTTACATGTACATCTTGAAGCTCCACCACTTGGTCGACGACAAGATTCACGCACGTTCAACTGGTCCATACTCAATGATCACTCAGCAACCACTTGGTGGAAAAGCTCAATTCGGTGGTCAGCGATTTGGTGAAATGGAAGTGTGGGCGCTGGAAGCTTATGGCGCTGCATACACACTCCAAGAGTTGCTCACCATTAAATCCGATGACGTGCTTGGTCGTGTCAAGGTTTATGAAGCAATTGTTAAGGGTGAAAACATTCCAGAGCCAGGAATTCCTGAATCATTCAAGGTTCTTGTAAAGGAAATGCAATCACTCTGTCTCAATGTTGAAGTGCTCTCATCCGAAGGCGTTGCCATCGAAATGCGTGACACTGATGAAGAAGTATTCCGAACCGCTGAAGAGTTAGGTATCAACCTGTCACGGGTTGAACCGAGCTCAGTAGAGGAGGTGTGATGTGTTAGACGTCAATTTCTTCGATGAATTAAGAATTGGTCTCGCATCCGCGCAGAACATCCGTGAATGGTCCTTTGGTGAAGTAAAGAAGCCAGAGACTATTAACTACCGAACACTCAAGCCAGAAAAAGATGGTCTCTTTGATGAAAAAATCTTCGGACCAACTCGTGACTGGGAGTGCTACTGCGGTAAGTACAAGCGCGTTCGCTTCAAAGGAATTATCTGCGAGCGATGCGGTGTCGAAGTTACCCGTGCAAAAGTTCGTCGTGAGCGAATGGGCCACATCGAACTTGCAGCGCCAGTAACTCACATCTGGTACTTCAAAGGTGTGCCATCACGTCTTGGTTATCTTCTCGATCTTGCACCAAAAGATCTTGAGAAAGTTATCTATTTCGCGGCGTACATGATTACTGAAGTTGATGCAGATATGCGCGAAGAGGATCTACCAAAACTTGAGAAGAAGCTTCATGCTGATATCAAGAAGATTGAAACTCGTCGCGATAACGATCTCAATGCTCGCCAGATCAAGTTGGAACAAGATCTAGCAGAGCTAGAAGCAGAAGATGCAAAGTCTGATCAGAAGCGCAAAGTTCGTGAAGGTGCAGAGCGTGAGTTGAAACAACTCCGTGAGCGCGCACAGAAAGAACTTGATCGTTTGTCTGAAGTATGGACTCGTTTCAAGAACCTTAAAGTTCAAGATCTTGAAGGTGATGAGAATTTGTATCGTGAGATGCGTGACCGTTACGGCATGTATTTCAAAGGCGCAATGGGTGCAGCAGCAATTCAAGCTCGCCTACAAACCTTCGATCTTCAAGCAGAGTTCGACAAACTCAATGATTTAAGCCAGACCGGTAAAGGCCAGAAGAAGACTCGCGCGATTAAGCGTCTCAAGGTGGTTAACTCCTTCTTGAACACTTCAAATCGTCCAGAGTCGATGGTGTTGGATTGCGTTCCAGTTATTCCACCAGATCTTCGCCCAATGGTTCAGCTCGACGGTGGTCGCTTTGCGACATCAGATCTCAACGATCTCTATCGTCGCGTCATCAACCGTAACAATCGTTTGAAGCGTTTGGTTGATCTCGGTGCACCAGAAATTATCGTTAATAACGAAAAGCGTATGTTGCAAGAAGCAGTCGATGCGCTCTTTGATAACGGTCGTCGTGGTCGGCCAGTAACTGGTCCAGGAAACCGACCATTGAAATCACTCTCCGACATGCTTAAGGGTAAGCAAGGTCGCTTCCGTCAGAACTTGCTCGGTAAGCGCGTTGACTACTCAGGTCGTTCAGTAATCGTTGTTGGTCCACAACTTAAGTTGCACCAATGCGGTCTGCCAAAGCAGATGGCACTTGAACTCTTCAAACCATTCGTGATGAAGCGGTTGGTTGATCTCAATCACGCACAGAACATCAAGTCTGCAAAGCGTATGGTTGAGCGTTCACGTTCAGTGGTGTGGGATGTTTTGGAAGAAGTAATCGCCGAACACCCAGTACTTCTTAACCGTGCACCAACTCTCCACCGACTTGGTATCCAAGCTTTCGAACCACAACTCATCGAAGGTAAGGCAATTCAGATTCACCCACTCGTTTGTACTGCATTCAACGCAGACTTCGACGGTGACCAGATGGCTGTGCACGTACCGCTCTCTGCAGAAGCACAAGCAGAAGCGCGCGTATTGATGTTGTCTGCAAACAACATTCTCTCGCCAGCAAGCGGTCGACCACTCACTGCTCCAACTCAGGACATGGTGCTCGGTATCTACTTCCTTACATCGATGCGTGAGAACCAAACTGGTGAAGGCCGCAGCTTCTCATCAGTTGCAGAAGCTTTGATGGCTTTTGATCAAGGTTCACTCTCACCACAAGCGAAGATCAAGATTCGCTTGAATGAAAATGGCAAGTCAGTAACTCGCGAAACCTCACTTGGTCGAGCGCTCTTTAATGAAGTATTGCCAGATACATTTGCATTCGTTGATGAAGATGTCACAAAGAAACGTCTCGGTGGCATCGTCGACAACCTTGCTGAGTTCTATCCAAAAGTTACGGTTGCTGCAGTTCTTGATGAACTCAAAGCACTTGGTTTCTATTGGGCAACTCGCGCCGGTGTAACAATCGGTATTCAAGATGTTGTCACACCACCTCGTAAGCGAGAGATCCTTGAAGACTATGAAACAAAGGCTGAAAAGGTTCAATCACAATACGAAAAAGGTCTTATTACTGATGATGAACGTCGTCAGGAATTGATTGAGATCTGGACACAAGCAACAAACGTTGTTGCAAAGGAAATGGAAGATAACTTCCCACGTACCAATCCAGTATGGATGATGGTCTACTCGGGCGCTCGTGGAAACATGATGCAGATCCGACAGATCGCAGGTATGCGTGGCCTTGTGGCAAACCCCAAGGGTGAAATCATTCCGCGTCCAATCAAATCTAACTTCCGTGAAGGTCTCTCCGTACTTGAGTACTTCATCTCAACCCACGGTGCACGTAAGGGTCTTGCTGATACCGCACTTCGTACTGCGGACTCGGGATACCTCACACGTCGTCTCTGCGACGTTGCACAAGATGTGATCATTCGTGAAGAAGATTGCGGTACAGATCGCGGTCTTGTTCTACCAATCGCAACAAAGAATGGTGCGAAGTTGGTACGCGATGAACATGTGGAGACTTCGGTTTACGGTCGCGCACTTGCAGAAGCAATTGTTGTAGACGGTAAAGAGATTCTTCCAGCTGGCGCAGATCTTGGAGATAGAAGTATTGATCTCCTCGTCGGAGCCGGTGTTGCAGAAGTGAAGATTCGTTCGGTACTTACTTGCGATAGCAAGGTTGGTCAATGCGCAATGTGCTACGGCCGATCAATGGCGACTGGCAAGATCGTTGATGTGGGCGAAGCAGTAGGAATTATTGCTGCGCAATCCATCGGTGAACCTGGAACACAGCTCACCATGCGTACCTTCCACACCGGTGGTGTTGCAGGTGATGACATCACTCATGGTCTGCCACGTGTACAAGAACTCTTCGAAGCACGTACTCCAAAGGGTGTAGCGCCAATCGCTGAAGCAGCGGGTGTTGTTTCATTCCTTGAAGATGCAAAGGGTAAGAAGATCATCGTGACACCAGATGATGGTGGCGAAGCAGTTGCTTATCCAATTACACGACGTCAGAAACTTAAGGTCGAAGAAGGCCAGAAAGTTGGCGTAGGTGAGCAGATGGTTGTTGGTGCAATCGATCCGAAGCAAGTACTTCGCATCCTTGGACCACGCCAAACTCAGATCCATCTCGTGAATGAAATTCAAGAGGTGTATCGCTCACAAGGTGTAAGCATTCACGACAAGCACATTGAAATCATTGTGCGCCAGATGTTGAAACGCATCACCGTTCTTGAACCAGGTGACACTGAAATGTTGCCAGGTGAATTGGTAGATCGTCTCCGCTTTGAAGCCGAGAACCGTAAAGCGGTTGCAGCCGGTGGAAAAGCAGCATCAGGTCGTCCAGAACTTATGGGTATCACGAAGGCTTCGCTTGCAACCGAATCATGGTTGTCAGCAGCATCGTTCCAAGAGACAACTCGCGTTCTTACCGACGCAGCGTTGTCCGAGAAGAGCGATCCACTTCTTGGTCTCAAAGAGAACGTCATCATCGGAAAACTCATCCCAGCTGGTACTGGACTTGCTCGTTATCGCAACGTGCGAGTTGAGCCAACTGAGGAAGCAAAGGCAGCGGTCTACGCAGCTTACGATGAATATGACTACACACCGTTCGAACAACAAGGAACTGGTGAAGCGGTTCGACTCGATGAATTCGATGTTGAATCTCGCTAGTTAATTAATAAATTAAAACCCGCCTCGAAAGAGGCGGGTTTTTTTATTGCTAGCACTCATCGGTGTGATGGAAGCAATAAGAAGCAAAGTGCTAGTGCTCGCTATCAAATGAATTTCGTGAGTTTTGAGTGAAACACTTTTTCTGTAATTAACTCATAGGAGAGATGGGGGATTGGCCATGAAATCAATTCTTAATAAGCGAATAACACAATTCATCATTATTTTATCTGCACTCACGCTAGCTTCCGCACAAAGCGGCGCATTTGCAGCTTCGAAAACAATTACCTGTTACAAAGGAACGGCGACAAAAAAGGTCACTGGCACAAATCCCAAGTGCCCTACGGGATATTCATTAACAAAACCAGCTGCTGCTCCAACCGCAAAAGCTTCGACAGCCGCAACGACAACTGCGAAGGTTTCTGGTCCACAAACTTTTAGTGCAACATATAAGGGTTCTTTAAATCTGCTCTGGACAGCAAGTGATGTCACTGCACAATCGGTAACTGCGACTGGTACTGGCACAACGCTTGGACTCGATGAGCTCACTGGAAAAGGTGGCGCTGCACCAACTGGTCAATGCGATGCATTTTTTGGAAGTGGAACTCTCGGAAGCGGTGCAAATACGCTCGCTGTGAAGTTCGATGGCGGAATGGTCTGTGCAGATGATGCAGCAGCGCCAACTGATGTTGCGATCTCTGGAAACGTTGCAATTACTGGCGGAACTGGAAAGTTTGCTGGTGCTACCGGTTCGCTCAAAGTTGGCAAAGGCAGTACTTTCCAAGTTCGAAGCACAACAGCTGGTAAAACTATCTCAGAAACATTTACACTTATTTTGAGTGGAACGATTACCACCAAATAATTAGATTTGAGATTGCCAATTCCACTTACCGAGTAGCTTCATCACGCTCGGTAAGAGGAAGAGGCGAACAATTGAGGCATCGATAATAATTCCTAACGCTAAACCAAGCCCAAGTTGTTGTAGTCCAACAAAGTGACCCCAGATAAAGCCACTCATCGCACCAATCAATATCAGCGCTGCAGAAGTGACAACACCACCTGTGTGAGCAATACCTTCGATGATGGCTTCATCATTTGTTCTGCCTTTAAGCCAAGCTTCGCGAATTCGAGAGACGATAAAGATTTCATAATCCATTGAGAGACCAAAGAGAATCGCAATCAGGAAAATAATTACCCACGCCTCTATTCGCGGAAAGTCATATGCACCAAATACGTGGTGAGCTATGTGGTGCTTCGTCACAAAAACCAGCGCGCCTATCGTTGCAACGAGCGAAAATAGATCAAGCACAATAGCTTTGATAGAAAGTACGACTGATTGAAGAAAACGTCGCAGCGCTAAGAAAATTGCAATGAGTGCTACGAGAATAAGTGGGGGAAAAGTTCGCGCAAGGGCATCAATAAAATCAGCCCCTTGCGCTGGTGTACCTCCGAGATAGAGGCGAGTACCAGAAGGAAATGACTGTGCATTCATAACTGTATGAACCTCTGCCATGAGTTGGTTTGCTTCCGCAGTACCGATCTCGCTCTGACCAACAACAAAAAGCCTCACATATCGCTCGCTGGAATCTATAAAGGTAGAAGTACTGTCCGAGGCGACGGCAAATGCCCCAGGGAGGGCTGATAGGCGAGAAACAAATGACTTTAGCGCTGTTTGTGCGCTCTCGCTCAATGCACGATGTGGCGAACCAAAATCAATCACAATTTCATGCGGAGTAATTACGCCATTGCCAGCGCTTTCAGTAACAAGAGCAAGACCGCGCGCTGATTCTAAATTCGATGGTAATTGCGTTAGTGCACTTGGCGTAATGAGGAGTGATTGAATCGATAATGCAAGAATTGAAATAATTCCAAGCGCACTGAGTGCAATTGCTTTGGGATAGCGAATCGAAATGCGTGCACATCGAGCAAAGAAGTTTTGTAGCGGTTCTCGAGTATTTAAAGCACCGGTAAATTTCCAGGATCTCATTCCTCGCTCTCCTGCAATTTTAATTAAAGTAGGGAGAAGTGTTTGCGCAGATATGGCGGAGATCAAAGGCACAACGAGTCCGGCTAAACCAAGTGAGCGGATAAACGGAACTGGCACAAAAAGGAGCGTTGCTAAACCAATGGAGACACTCACTGCCGAGATTCGAATAGTTCGACCAGCAGTCTCTCGAGCAATATCACAGGAGGTCTCGAAAGTTTTTGCGGCAGACAGTTCGGTACGAATTCGGTGGATGTAAAGCAACGAGTAATCAATTGCTATGCCAAGACCAATTAAGGCGACAATATTGGGGATGTAAAGCACCATAGTGAATTGAAGCGAGAGGAGATATATCACTGCGAGGGTGACACTGATATTTATTGCGGCAAAAATTAATGGAATGAAAGTTGCAATCGATAATCCAAGAATAAGAAGTAGAAGGAGTGCGGCAATCCCCAGTGCGATGAATTCACCTCGGCGTAGATCATTAGCCATCACGGGCGTGACATCATGTTTTATCGCGGGCGGGCCGGTGACCAGGACACCTGGTAAACCAGCAGAAATCAGGGCTTTACGGAACCTTTCCGTAGAAAGTGAAGCGCTCGCGAGATCTTCGCTACTTCCAACTTGAGTAAAGAGAACTCCACCAAGCGCTCGCGAATCATTGATATGTAACTCCGGGATAGTCGCTACTGCTTGGGCAATCTTCATCTTCATTGCGTGTATCTCTTGAGGTGAAGCGTTTTTAAAAACATAAAAAAGAAAGAAACTTCCTTCAGGATTATCAGCAAAGTGAGAGGTGAGGAGTGATTGCGCTTTTGCACTCTCACTATTAGGAATAGTGAGCGAAGTTGTAAGTCGAGAATTTAAAGGTGTATTGAGCAAAATGCCAATTGCTGCGAGAGCAATCCATAACAACGAGATAAAAATATTTTTTCGCATTGCCTGCTATCGAATTAAGACAATCACCGCAGCCGCAAAGTGACAGAGAAATGCAGCGGCAGTAAAGGAATGGAAGAGTTCATGGAATCCAAACCATTGTGCGGCAAAGTTAGGTTTCTTCAGCGCATAGATCACGCCACCTGCCGAATACAGGATTCCTCCGACAACGATCAAGATAAAGACTGCAACGCCACCATTGCGCCAAAAAGTTGGGATATAAAAAATTGCCGCCCATCCCAATGCGATATAGCCAATGACATAAAGCCATCGAGGCGCATTAAGCCAGGTAATTCTTAATATCGCGATGAGAAGCGCACCGCCCCATACCGCCGAGAGCAAAATGACCGAACTCGATGTATTGAGTAAGAAGATGGCAAATGGCGTATATGTGCCAGCAATTAATATAGGAATATTCGCGTGGTCGATTCTTCGCCACAGTGCATGAGTTCCGCTCTTCCAATTCACTCGGTGATAGAGAGCGCTACACGTAAAGAGCGTGACCGCGGTCAGGGTAAAGATGGTGGCGGTGATCCGGCCGCGAAGTTCGGAGGCGATGGTTACAAGGGCGAGCCCTGCCACGACTGAGATGGGGGACATGACCAGGTGAATTACCCCGCGAAGTCGAGGTTTTTCGCTCATTTTCTCGATCTGGTCCTTCGCCATCTACGAAAGGTACCTCTCGGAACCCGAATACCCATCGGCGTGTCGCGCTCGGCAGATACGGAGAAATGGGGGAAGTGAGGAGTAATGGGCCGTTTTGACCCAAACCTCACGCCTGCATTACCTTTGCGCCCTGCTCTTTTCACGGAAGAGCTATTCCAATCTGCAGATTTTTCTGCGTGACATTGCGAATTGAGTACGACACACCCGACCGCGTGGGTCGGAATAACGAGATGGAGATCGGTAGTGCCAACAATTCAGCAGTTGGTTCGAAAAGGACGCGTTGATAAGTCTGACAAGACATCAACACCAGCACTTAAAGGAAGTCCACAACGTCGTGGTGTCTGTACACGTGTGTACACAACAACACCAAAGAAACCAAACTCTGCACTTCGCAAAGTTGCACGTGTTCGCTTAACAAGTGGCATGGAAGTAACTGCATACATTCCAGGTGAAGGACATAACTTGCAAGAGCACTCCATTGTTCTTGTTCGTGGTGGCCGTGTAAAAGATCTTCCAGGTGTTCGTTACAAGATCGTACGTGGATCACTTGATACTCAAGGTGTTAAGGATCGCAAACAAGCACGTTCTCGTTACGGTGCAAAACGAGATAAGAAGTAGGAGATAACACATGCCACGTAAAGGTCCCGCTCCGAAAACTCCGGTTATTGCTGATCCGGTTTATAACTCACCAGTTGTCACCGCACTTATTAACAAAGTTTTATTGCACGGTAAGCGTTCCACAGCTGAAGGAATTGTTTACGCAGCGCTAGAAAATTGCCGCGAAAAAACTCAAGTAGATCCAGTGATTACTTTGAAGCGCGCGCTCGACAACATTAAGCCAACTGTTGAAGTGAAATCACGACGCGTTGGTGGCGCTACATATCAAGTACCAGTAGAAGTAAAAGCAGCACGCGCTACAACGCTAGGACTTCGTTGGTTAGTTGATAACTCACGCGATCGCCGTGAAAAGTCGATGGCAGAACGTCTCGCAAATGAATTGATTGACGCAAGCAATGGTCTTGGTGCTGCTGTAAAGAAGCGCGAAGACACCCACAAGATGGCGGAAGCAAACAAGGCGTTTGCTCACTATCGCTGGTAACCAAGTAGAAGAAATTAGAAGAAACTAGAAAAGGAACTGATAACAGTGGCAACAGAGACAGCGCTCGACCTCGCCAAGGTTCGCAATATTGGAATCATGGCGCATATTGACGCGGGTAAAACCACCACAACCGAACGCATCCTTTTCTATACCGGAATTAACTACAAGATCGGTGAAGTTCATGAAGGCGCAGCCACCATGGACTGGATGGAACAAGAGCAAGAGCGCGGTATCACCATTACATCCGCGGCAACTACATGTGAATGGAAGAACCACCACATCAACATTATTGATACACCTGGCCACGTTGACTTCACAGTTGAAGTTGAACGTTCACTCCGTGTACTCGATGGTGCCGTAACAGTTTTTGATGGCGTTGCTGGTGTTGAACCACAATCTGAAACAGTCTGGCGCCAAGCAGATAAGTACAACGTTCCTCGAATTTGTTTCGTTAACAAACTCGATCGCACCGGTGCTTCATTTGATCGTTGCGTTGAAATGATTGGTTCACGACTTGGTGCAACAGCGCTTGTACTTCAAGTTCCAATCGGAGCTGAAGGAGATTTCAGCGGCGTGGTTGATTTGATTCAGATGAAAGCTCTGGTCTGGCCAGGCGAAACTAAGAAAGGCGAGGATTACCTCGTTCAAGAAATTCCGGCTGATCTCAAAGATAAATGCGATGCGGCTCATGCCCAGATGCTTGAAACGCTTGCTGAAAATGATGATCAGATTATGGAGAAGTACCTCGGTGGCGAAACTCTTACCGAAGAAGAAATTATTGCTGGAATTCGTCGAGCAACTCTCTCTTACAAACTCACACCAGTTCTTACTGGTTCTGCGTTTAAGAACAAAGGCGTACAGCCAATGCTTGATGCGGTAACTCGTTACCTTCCAAGCCCACTCGATATCACTGGCATCGTTGGCCACAAGCAAGGCGATCGCTCGGTTGAAATTACCCGCCAACCAGATAATAAAGAGCCATTCTCAGCGCTCGCGTTCAAGATCATGAGCGATCCACACCTTGGAAAACTCACCTTCGTACGTATCTACTCTGGCGTTCTTGAAGCAGGTACCGGAATTCTTAACGCGACAAAAGATCGCAAAGAACGTATCGGCAAGATCTATCGAATGCACGCGAATAAGCGAGAAGAAATTCCACAAGCAGGTGCGGGCGACATCATCGCTGTAATGGGCCTTAAGGACACCACTACAGGAGACACACTTTCAGATCCAGATAAGCCAGTCGTTCTTGAATCCATGGACTTCCCAGATCCAGTTATTCACGTAGCGATCGAGCCAAAGACAAAGGGCGACCAAGAGAAACTTGGAACTGCTATTCAACGTCTTGCTGAAGAAGATCCAACATTCCATGTTCGTACTGATGAAGAGACAAACCAGACCATCATCGGTGGAATGGGTGAACTTCACCTTGAAATTCTCGTTGACCGTATGCGTCGCGAATTTAAAGTTGAAGCAAACGTAGGTAAGCCACAAGTTGCTTATCGCGAAACACTTCGCAAACCAGTTGCTCGCCACGATTACACACATAAGAAGCAGACCGGTGGCTCTGGCCAATTCGCAAAGATTCAAATCGCACTCGAACCACTTCCAGTCGGCGCCAATGAAGACGGATATGAATTCGTCAACAAGGTTGTCGGTGGACGTGTTCCTAAGGAGTACATCCCATCTGTTGATGATGGTTGCCAAGAGGCAATGCAGAGTGGACCACTTGCTGGATATCCACTCACTGATGTACGAGTAACTCTTCTTGATGGCGCGTACCACGATGTTGACTCATCGGAGTTGGCCTTCAAGATTGCTGGAATCGCGGCGTTTAAGGAAGCAGCAAAACTTGCTGGTCCAGTACTCCTCGAACCAATGATGTCGGTCGAAGTTGTTACCCCTGAAGATTTCATGGGTGATGTCATCGGCGATCTCAACTCTCGCCGTGGCCAAATTCAGGCTATGGATGAACGTTCTGGTGCTCGAATCGTTCGAGCGCTGGTTCCGCTTTCAGAGATGTTCGGCTATGTCGGAGATCTTCGAAGCAGAACACAAGGTCGCGCGAGTTACAGCATGCAATTCGATTCATATGCAGAAGTTCCTGCAGCTGTTTCGAAAGAAATCATCGCGAAAATTCGCGGCGAGTAAATAAAGAAAGAAATATAGGAGGAACCACAGTGGCAAAGGCAAAGTTCGAGCGGACGAAGCCGCACGTAAACATCGGCACCATTGGTCACATCGACCACGGTAAGACCACTCTTACTGCTGCGATTTCCAAGGTGCTTCATGACAAGTATCCAAACCTCAATGAGGTTTCCGCATTCGATCAAATCGATAAGGCGCCAGAAGAGCGTCAACGCGGTATCACCATCTCGATTGCACACATCGAGTACCAGACCGAAGCGCGTCACTATGCACACGTTGACTGCCCAGGTCACGCTGACTACATCAAGAACATGATCACTGGTGCAGCTCAGATGGACGGTGCAATTCTCGTTGTTGCAGCAACTGACGGCCCAATGCCTCAGACAAAAGAGCACGTGCTTCTTGCACGTCAGGTTGGCGTTCCATCAATCGTTGTTGCGCTTAACAAGTCTGACATGGTCGACGATGCAGAAATTCTTGAACTTGTTGAAATGGAAGTTCGCGAACTTCTCAACAAGTACGAGTTCCCTGGCGACACCACCCCAATCGTTCGCATCTCAGCTCTCAAAGCTCTTGAAGGCGACGCTGCATGGGGCGACAAGATCATGGAACTTATGGCTGCAGTGGATTCATTCATTCCACAGCCAACCCGTGAAATTGATAAGCCATTCTTGATGCCAGTTGAAGACGTTTTCACCATCACAGGTCGTGGAACCGTTGTAACCGGTCGTATCGAGCGCGGCGTAGTTAAGGTGAACGAAGAAGTTGAAATCATCGGTATCCGTCCAGATTCACAGAAGACAGTTATTACCGGTGTTGAAATGTTCCGCAAGTTGCTCGACGAAGGTCAAGCAGGCGAGAACGTTGGTCTCCTTCTCCGCGGTTTGAAGCGTGAAGATGTTGAACGTGGCCAAGTTGTTTGCAAGCCAGGTTCAGTAACTCCTCACACTGAATTCTCCGCATCTGCTTACATCCTTTCAAAGGATGAAGGCGGACGTCACACACCATTCTTTAACAACTACCGTCCACAGTTCTACTTCCGTACAACTGACGTGACTGGCGTTGTCACACTCCCATCAGGTACCGAAATGGTTATGCCTGGCGATAACACTGAAATGAACGTTGTTCTTATTCAGCCAGTCGCTATGGAAGAAGGTCTTCGCTTCGCTATCCGCGAAGGTGGCCGCACCGTTGGTGCCGGACGAGTAACAAAGATCCTCAAGTAATTGGATCGAGTTATAAATAAGAAGTAAAAGTAACTGGGTGGTTGAAAAGCCACCCAGTGAAATTATCAAAAGCAAGAAAAGCAGTTAAAGAAGTGAAATTAAAGAGGTAAGGGAGAAAATCATGGCGGGACAGAAAATCCGCATACGGCTCAAGGCCTATGACCATGAAGTGATTGACACTTCGGCGAAGAAGATCGTCGAAACTGTCGAGCGCACTGGTGCAACGGTCGCGGGTCCAGTACCGCTACCAACAGAGAAGAACACCTATTGCGTGATTCGCTCCCCACATAAATATAAAGATAGCCGCGAGCATTTCGAGATGCGCACACATAAGCGCCTTATCGACATCATCGATCCAACTCCTAAGACAGTGGACTCCTTGATGCGTCTTGATCTTCCAGCCGGCGTTGATATTGAAATTAAGTTGTAGGAGATCTGACAATGACAACCACTCAATCAAAGGGCGCTGCGATCAAGGGAATCCTTGGTACCAAGCTCGGTATGACTCAGGTCTTCGATGCCCAAAATCATGTTGTGCCAGTAACAGTAGTTACTGCTGGCCCATGCATTGTTACTCAAATTCGTACTCTTGAAAAAGATGGTTACGAAGCAGTGCAATTCGCATTTGGCGCCATCGATCCACGTAAAGTTTCAAAGCCAGAAGCTGGCCACTTTGCAAAAGCTGGCGTTACGCCACGCAAAGATGTTGCTGAACTTCGTACCTCAAATGCAGGTTCATACACTGTTGGCCAAGAAATTAAGGCTGATGTATTTGCCGCTGGCGAATTAATCGATGCATCAGGTGTCTCACTCGGTAAAGGTTCTGCTGGTGTGATGAAGCGCCACAACTTCCGTGGTTTCGGCGATGGACACGGTGTTGAACGTAAACACCGTACCTCTGGTTCTATCGGTAACCGCACCACCCCAGGTCGCGTCTTCAAAGGTAAGCGAATGATGGGTCGTATGGGTGTCGAGAAAGTCACCGTACAAAATCTCACTGTTCATGCTGTTGATGCAGCGAACAACACCATTCTTATTAAGGGTGCAATTCCTGGCCCAATCGGAACAACAGTATTTCTCAAGTCTGCTTCAAAGAAAGCAGTTTCTGAGAGCACTGTGAAGACTGAAAAGGCAGGTGCATAACGATGTCATTAACAATCGACATTAACGACGCGCAAGGAAAGAAAGTTGGCTCATTCGATCTGCCAGCTGAAATTTTCGATGTGCAAGTAAATATTCCATTGATCCACCAAGTTGTTACTGCGCAACTTGCTGCTGCTCGCCAAGGAACACACAAGGCGAAGAACCGCGGCGAAGTTAGCGGTGGTGGAAAGAAACCGTTCAAGCAGAAGGGAACTGGTCGCGCTCGTCAGGGCTCAACTCGTTCACCTAACCAACGCCATGGTGGTGTTGCACAAGGTCCAGTGCCACGTCTTTATGATCAACGAACACCAAAGAAGATGATCGCCGCTGCACTTCGTGGCGTGCTCTCTGATCGTCAACGTAGCGAACGAATTCATATCGTTGATGGCATCGTGAACGAACCTTCAACAAAAGGTGCGCTTTCAGCGGTCCGTCAATTCTCTGATCGTAAGAAAGTTCTCGTTGTTGTTGCTCGTAGCGAGAATGATGTCTGGCGTTCACTTCGCTCAGTCGAAGATGTTCACCTCATCGTCGCTGATCAACTCAACGCATATGACGTTGTGAATTCTGATGACGTCGTCTTCTCACATGATGCGATTAAAGATTTCATCGCCGGTCCAGCAAAGGGCAAAGCTGTTACAGCAGTTGCTCGTGAGAGCGAAGTAGGAGTATCAGCATGAACGACCATCGCGACGTATTAATTGCGCCAGTTGTATCGGAGAAGTCATATGGCTTACTCGATCAGAACAAATACACATTCCTTGTTGCAACTCACGCCAATAAGACTCAAATCAAAATTGCAGTCGAAAAGATTTTCGGTGTGAAAGTACTCAAGGTCAACACGATGAACCGCGAAGGCAAGAAGAAACTCACACGTTTCGGTCTTGGCAAGCGGAGCGACACCAAGCGGGCAATTGTGCAAATTGCTGCTGGTGAACGTATCGACATCTTCGGAGGCCCAGTTTCCTAACGGAAACAGGGAAAGGGGAAAACAATGGCACTTCGTAAGTTAAAGCCAGTAACGCCAAGCTCTCGCGGCGCAAGCGTTCCTGACTTCGCTGAAATCACCCGCTCAACTCCGGAAAAGTCTCTGCTCCGACCAGTTCACAGCAAGGGTGGCCGTAACGCATCCGGCAAAGTCACAACACGTCATCAAGGTGGCGGACACAAGCGCGCATATCGCGTGATTGATTTCCTCCGCAACGATAAAGATGGCATTCCAGCAAAAGTTGCGCATATTGAATACGACCCAAATCGTTCTGCGCGCATTGCACTTATTCACTTTGCTGATGGCGAGAAGCGTTACATCATCGCGCCAAATAAATTAGAACAAGGCGACAAGATTGAAAATGGTCCATCTGCAGATATCAAGCCTGGCAATAACTTGCCACTTCGCAATATCCCAGTCGGTACCGTGATTCACGCAATTGAAGTTCGTCCTGGTGGCGGTGCACGTATTGCGCGTTCTGCCGGTGCTTCAGTTCAGCTCGTTGCAAAAGATGGTCCATATGCACAACTACGTATGCCATCAGGTGAAATCCGAAACGTCGATGTTCGTTGCCGTGCAACAGTTGGCGAAGTTGGAAACGCAGAACAATCAAACATTAACTACGGAAAAGCTGGACGTATGCGCTGGAAAGGCAAGCGTCCAACCGTTCGTGGTGTTGTGATGAACCCAGTTGATCACCCACATGGTGGTGGTGAAGGTAAGACTTCAGGTGGACGCCATCCAGTGTCACCTTGGGGTAAGCCAGAAATTCGCACGCGAAAGAAAAAAGCGAGCGATCAACTCATTGTCCGTCGTCGTCCGTCAAATAAGAGCCGATAAAGGAGCCCTTTAAATGCCACGTAGTTTGAAGAAGGGTCCATTCGTGGACAAACACCTTGAAAAGAAGGTGGATGATCAGAATGCGAAGAACACCAAAGTCGTTATCAAGACTTGGTCACGTCGCTCGATGATTACTCCGTCCATGATCGGCCACACCATCGCAGTACACGATGGTCGCAAGCATGTTCCAGTTTTCGTTACTGAAGCGATGATTGGTCACAAACTCGGTGAGTTTGCACCAACTCGAACCTTCCGTGGCCACGTCAAACAGGAAGATCGAAAGGTGACACCAAGTGCCTAATTCATCGACAAATACTCAACCACTCGTTGCAACTGCGAAAGCTGGCTCACTGCGCGTTACACCGCAGAAAGCTCGCCGCGTTGTGAACATGATTCGCGGTAAGCGCGCTGATGAAGCGATCAATATCGTGAAGTTCGCACCACAAATTGCAGTCAGTGAAGATCTCTACTCACTATTGAATTCTGCTGTTGCTAACGCAAAGCAGAAGAATCCAGCCCTTCGCGATGCATCAGAACTTTGGGTAACTGAAGCTCTCGTTGATGAAGGTGTCACGATGAAGCGTTATCGCCCACGTGCACAAGGTCGCGGTTATCAAATTTTGAAGCGAAGCTGCCAGATCTCAGTCACTCTCTCAGATGACAAGAACTTTCGCCGCCCTTCAAAAGCGCAGGCGCGAAAAGCTGCAGCAGTTGCTGCCGAAGCAGGAAAGGATGTGACCGAATAAATGGGTCAAAAAATAAATCCACACGGCTTCCGGTTGGGTATCACGACTGAATTTAAGTCACGTTGGTACGCAGAGAAACTTTATAAGGATTACGTAAAAGAAGATGTTCTTATTCGTAAGACGATGGAGAAAGGTATGGAGCGCGCTGGCGTTTCCCATATCGAAATTGAACGTACTCGCGAGCGCGTACGTATCGATCTCCATACTGCTCGTCCAGGAATTGTGATTGGTCGACGTGGCGAAGGTGCAGACCGGTTACGTCTTGATCTTGAAAAACTTACTGGCAAGCAAGTACAGCTCAATATTCTTGAAGTGAAGAATCCAGAGACCGATGCCCAACTTGTTGCGCAAGGAATTGCGGAACAGTTAGCAGCGCGTGTTTCTTTCCGTCGTGCAATGCGTAAGTCGATGCAGACTGCGTTGAAAGCCGGCGCTAAAGGAATTCGAGTGCAATGCGGTGGTCGTCTCGGTGGCGCAGAAATGTCTCGCTCTGAGTTCTATCGCGAAGGTCGCGTGCCACTTCACACACTCCGTGCGGATATTGATTATGGCTTCTATGAAGCACATACAACATTCGGTCGCCTTGGAGTAAAAGTTTGGATCTACAAAGGTGAAGTTATTGAATCTCGTGCAGAGCGTGAAGCAGCAGCACTTGCGCAAGCAAAGGCCGCGAAAGCAGATCGCCCACGTCGTGCACCACGTGCACCTCGCGGTGAAGTAACAAAGACCAACGTTGCAGATCGCGCACAAGAAAGCGCAGTTGCAACAGAGGTTGCACCACAAGTAACCACAAATGAACCTACTAATGGTGAAGGAGCTGATGCATAGTGTTAATTCCACGTCGCGTTAAGCACCGTAAACAACATCACCCAAGTCGTTCGGGTAAATCAAAGGGCGGAACATTTGTTGCGTTCGGCGATTACGGAATCCAAGCGCTTGAAGGTGGCTATCTCACCAACCGCCAAATTGAAGCGGCACGTATTGCGATGACTCGTCACGTCAAACGTGGTGGAAAAGTGTGGATCAATATTTATCCAGATCGCCCACTCACAAAGAAACCTGCTGAAACTCGTATGGGTTCTGGTAAAGGTTCACCTGAGTGGTGGATTGCGAATATCAAGCCAGGTCGCGTGATGTTTGAAATTTCTGGTGTTACCCAAGAAGTTGCAAACGAAGCGTTAACCCGCGCTATGCACAAATTACCGGTGAAGTGCCGCGTTGTACGTCGCGAGGAGGCATAAAGATGGCGATGATTTCAGCAGAAGAGTTACGCCAATTGGGTACCGAAGAGCTTCAAACAAAGCTCAAGGAATCAAAGGAAGAGTTATTTAACCTTCGTTTCCAGGCTGCAACTGGCCAACTCGAGAGCCATGGTCGATTGACTGCGGTTCGTAAAGAGATTGCACGCATCTACACCATTTTGCGTGAACGTGAACTTGGTATCGGAGGTGCAGCATGACCGAAGCGCGTACATTCCGTAAAACTCGCGAAGGTATCGTGATTAGCGACAAGATGAATAAAACTGTTGTCGTAAAAGTTGAAGATCGTGCCGCGCACGGCCTTTACTCAAAAGTTATTACCAAAGCGAAGAAGTACAAGGCGCACGATGAGAACAACTCAGCTGGCCTTGGCGATCGCGTTCTCATTATGGAAACACGTCCACTCTCGGCAACAAAGCGTTGGCGCGTTGTCGAAATTATCGAGAAGGCGAAGTAGGTGCAGCCATGATTCAACAAGAGTCTCGCTTACGCGTCGCGGATAACACTGGAGCTCGTGAGCTTCTCTGCATCCGTGTACTCGGCGGCACAAAGCGTCGCTACGCAGGTATCGGCGACATCATCGTCTGCTCCGTAAAGGATGCAATTCCTGGCGGTCAAGTAAAGAAAGGTGAAGTCGTTAAGGCTGTCATCGTTCGTACCGTTAAAGAGAATCGTCGCGCAGATGGTTCTTACATCAAGTTTGACGAGAACGCTGCCGTCATCATCAAAGATGATAACGAACCACGCGGAACTCGTATCTTCGGACCAGTTGCTCGCGAACTTCGCGATAAGCGCTTTATGAAGATCATTTCGTTAGCACCGGAGGTGTTGTAATGCGTATTAAGAAAGGTGACACGGTTCTTGTTATTGCCGGAAAAGATAAAGGCGTAACTGGAAAAGTTCTTGCCGTTGATACTCGCACAGCACGTCTTGTTGTTGAAGGTGTCAATCGCGTTAAGAAGCACACCAAAGAGACTCAGTCAGATCGCGGCGTAAAAGTCGGCGGAATTCTCACTGTGGAAGCGCCAATCGCTTACTCCAACGTGATGTTGGTAGATGAAGATGGTGCGGCGACTCGTATTGGTTCACGCAAAGACGAAGACGGAAAGAATGTCCGAATCTCTCGTCGCTCTGGAAAGGACATCTAATGTCGACTGCAACCTTGCCTCGTCTTAAGGGACGCTATCGCGAAGCGATTGCGCCAGCACTGAAGAACGAATTTGGCTACAAGAACGTCATGCAGATTCCTACCTTGACCAAAGTTGTTGTGAACATGGGTGTTGGTGAAGCTGCAAAAGATTCCAAACTCATCGAAGGCGCAATCCGTGATCTTCAGACCATCACTGGCCAGAAGCCATTGGTAACAAAGGCGAAGAAATCGATTGCTAACTTCAAACTCCGTGAAGGTATGCCAATCGGTGCGCACGTCACTCTTCGTGGCGATCGTATGTGGGAATTTATGGATCGTCTGCTCTCGATCTCATTGCCACGTATCCGCGACTTCCGTGGTCTCTCACCAAAACAATTTGATGGTCAAGGAAACTACACATTCGGTATTACCGAGCAGGTAGTTTTTCCAGAAATCGAACAAGATAAGTTAGATCGAGTTCGCGGTATGGATATCACCATCGTTACATCGGCGAAGAATGATGATGAAGGTCGTGCGTTGCTACGCGCGCTCGGATTCCCATTCAAGGATTAATCGGGAGATAAAAGACAATGGCAAAAACATCACTCAAAGTGAAGGCAAGCCGTAAACCTAAGTTCAAGGTTCGCGGTTACACACGTTGCCAGCGTTGCGGTCGCCCACACGCTGTCTATCAAAAGTTTGGCATCTGCCGAATCTGCTTCCGCACCATGGCACACCGTGGTGAACTTCCAGGAATCACAAAGGCTTCCTGGTAGTACCAAAAACTCTAAAAACTCTAACTATGAAGTAGGTCCGAGAGGAAACCACTTCAAGAAAGGCCAAAGGCCACGTATGACAATGACAGACCCGATCGCAGACATGCTTAGCCGTCTGCGCAATGCAAATACTGCTTACCATGAAGTGGTTTCCATGCCATCTTCATCGGTAAAAGTTCGCATTGCAGCGATCCTTCAGCAAGAAGGATTTATCTCCGGATACAAGGTTGAGAACAATCCCAATGGATTTGGTAAGAACCTTGTTATTGATTTGAAGTATGGCTCAAACCGCGAACGTTCCATCGCTGGACTTCGTCGCGTAAGTAAGCCAGGTCTTCGTGTGTACGCAAAATCAACGGGACTTCCAAAAGTTCTTGGCGGTCTTGGCGTTGCGATCATTTCAACTTCCCAAGGTTTGCTCACTGATAAGCAAGCTAACAAGCAAGGCGTAGGCGGAGAAGTTCTCGCCTACGTATGGTGATCACATGTCACGTATCGGACGTATGCCTGTTGCGGTTCCTAAGGGAGTCGAAGTAAAGATTGATGGTTCACACGTTGCAGTGAAAGGTCCAAAAGGATCACTCGAACTTAACGTTGCTGCACCAATCACGGTTGCGCAAGAAGCGGACTCAGTCGTTCTTACTCGTCCAGATGATGAGCGAACATCACGTTCACTTCATGGTCTCTCACGGACATTGATTGCAAATATGTTCATTGGTGTAACAACTGGTTACTCAAAGAAAATTGTGATCACTGGTGTTGGTTATCGCGTAGCGAGCAAAGGAAAAGACCTTGAATTCGCACTCGGTTATAGCCACCCAATTCTCTTCCCTGCACCTGCAGGAATTACTTTCAATGTTGAATCACCAACTGAATTCACCATCTCTGGTGTCGATAAGCAATTAGTTGGCGAGACGGCAGCGAAGATCCAGAAGTTGCGTAAGTCTGATCCGTACAAGGGCAAAGGCTTACACCTCGAAGGTCAACGCATCCGTCGCAAGGCTGGAAAGACGGGTAAGAAATAATGAATATCGCTAAGAAAATCGTTAAGGGCTCGACTGCAACTGCGCGCGCTCGCCGTCATTTCCGCGTTCGCAAGAAAGTCGTTGGCACAACCGAACGACCACGTCTTGTTGTCACTCGCTCTGCTCGCCACTTGGTTGCGCAGATTGTTGATGATTCAAAAGGTCACACACTCGCATCTGCATCGACAATGGAAGCAGATCTCCGCGCAGCATCAGCAGATAAGACAAAGAAAGCTCGCACTGTGGGCCAACTTGTTGCTGATCGTGCAAAAGCAAAAGGAATTAAGGCAGTGGTTTTCGATCGTGGTGGTAACCGCTACACCGGTCGCGTCGCTGCTTTAGCAGATGGCGCTCGTGAGAATGGATTGGACTTCTAATGACACCAGCCGAAAAAACAGAACGCGATACCGCTGCAAAGCCAGATCGTCGTGAGAAGCGCGAACGTCGTGATGACCGCGCTGACAAGAGCCCTTACATGGAGCGCGTGGTTTTCATTAACCGCGTAGCAAAAGTTGTTCAAGGTGGTCGTCGTTTCTCCTTCACCGCACTTGTCGTTGTCGGTGACGGAAATGGAACTGTTGGCATTGGTTATGGCAAAGCAAAAGAAGTGCCACAAGCAATTGCAAAGGCAGTTGAAGAAGCAAAGAAGTCATTCTTTAAAGTGCCACGTCTTGGTTCAACCATTCCTCATCCTGTTCAAGGTGAAATGGCTGCCGGCGTAGTTCTCCTTCGTCCTGCTGCTCCTGGTACCGGTGTTATCGCTGGTGGTCCAGTTCGTGCAGTTCTTGAGTGCGCAGGAATCTCTGATGTTTTGACCAAATCACTTGGTTCAAATAATCCAATCAACATGGTTCACGCAACTGCAACCGCGCTCAAGATGTTGGAACACCCAACATCAATCGCAGCGCGTCGTGGTCTGCCTCTCGAGAACGTTGCGCCAGCAGCGATTGCGCGCGCAGTAAATACGCCATCTGAGAGCAGAGCTGAAGCATCGAAAGTAGGCGCATAATGCCAAGACTTAAAGTCACACAAGTTCGTTCCAAAGTTGGTAACGCGCCAGATCAACGCGACACTCTTCGTTCGCTTGGTTTGAAACGTATTGGTGATGTTGTGGTGAAAGAAGATCGTCCAGAAATTCGTGGAATGGTCTACGCAGTTCGCCACCTCATTAAAGTTGAGGAGGTTGAATAACAATGGTGCTTAAAGTTCATCATCTTCGGCCAGCGCCTGGATCCAAGAAAGCTAAGACTCGTAAGGGTCGCGGTGAAGGTTCTAAAGGTAAGACTGCTGGTCGTGGCGGAAAAGGAACACACGCTCGAAATACAGTTCGCGCTGGTTTCGAAGGTGGTCAGATGCCACTTGTTCAACGTCTGCCAAAACTTCGTGGATTTAAGAATCCAGAACGCATTGAATACCAAGCAGTGAACGTCTCAACTATTAATGCGCTCTTCCCAAAGGGTGGCGCAGTTTCAGTTGAAGATCTCGTGAAAGCTGGTGCGGCTCGTAAGGGACACCCAGTGAAGGTGCTTGGAAATGGCGACATCTCCGTTAAGGTCAATGTCACTGCACATGCATTCTCAAGTTCTGCATCAGAGAAAATCTCTGCTGCGGGTGGATCAATTAAGGAACTCTAAATTGCTACAAGCATTCGCCAAAGCATTTAAAACGCCAGATCTACGACGGAAGATTTTCTTTACGTTGTCGATCATGGCGTTGTTCCGCTTCGGATCGATTATCCCGACACCGGGTGTTTCGTATAAAGCGGTAAAGACGTGTCTCAATCAAGCACAAACTGGTGGCTTGTTCGGGCTCATCAACTTGTTCTCTGGCGGTGCGTTACTTCAACTCAGCGTTTTCGCACTCGGCATCATGCCGTATATCACCTCGTCAATTATCGTGCAGTTATTAACTGTTGTTATTCCACGATTTGAAGCGTTAAAGCAAGAAGGTCAATCTGGTACTGCAAAGCTCACTCAATACACTCGTTATCTCACCATCGGTCTGGGAATTCTCCAGACAACTGGTTTGATCGCAGTGGCGCGTACTCCAGGTCGATTAATTAGCGGATGTAATGAAGCGATCATCCCTGATACTTCATGGCAGATCATCATCACCATGATCTTTGTCATGACCGCAGGTACTGCCGTCATTATGTGGCTCGGTGAATTGATTACTGATCGTGGTGTTGGAAACGGTATGTCGATTTTGATTTTCACATCGATCGCAGCAGGTTTCCCAGGACAAATTTGGAGCATCAAGCTCGCTAAAGGTTGGCCAGTATTCCTTTTTGTTCTCGCAATGGGCGTTTTGATTGTTGCAATGGTTGTTTTCGTCGAGCAAGCACAGCGACGTATTCCAGTTCAATATGCCAAGCGCCAAATTGGTCGTCGCGAATACGGCGGAACAAGTACCTACATTCCTATTAAAGTGAATCAATCTGGCGTTATTCCAGTTATTTTCGCTTCATCGTTACTTTATATTCCAACATTAATTGTGAATTTCTCGAATAGCACAGCAGGTTGGGCAGTATGGATCTCTCGAAACTTTGTCCGTGGTGATCATCCACTCTACATCGCTGCATATGCAATTTTGATTATCTTCTTCACTTATTTCTATGTAGCAATTACTTTCAATCCCGATGAAGTTGCTGACAATATGAAGAAGTACGGTGGATTTATTCCAGGTATCCGAGCAGGAAAGCCAACCTCGGAATA
>CAXBQM010000003.1:0-34701 GCA_963978235.1 uncultured bacterium
GGATGGCCCAGCATGTTTGACTTTTACCGATGGCAATCAGATAGGGGCTGTGCTGGATCGAAATGGACTACGACCATCGCGATATTGGATAACAAAAGATGGATTAGTAGTTCTTGCAAGTGAAGTAGGCGTTCTCGATATTCCACAATCAAAAATTGCCCGTAAAGGCAGATTGCAACCGGGTCGAATGTTCTTAGTTGATGTCGAAGCAGGTCGAATTATTGAAGATGATGAAATTAAAGACGGTTTGGCGAATGCCGCTCCTTATAGTGATTGGCTCCATGCTGGATTAGTAAAACTTGAAGAACTTCCATCACGCGAACACATTATTTATCCTCATTCATCGGTGGTTCGTCGGCAACGGGCATTTGGCTATACCGAAGAAGAACTTCGCGTAATCATCACACCAATGGCTAAATCAGGCGGTGAACCGCTTGGTTCAATGGGAACAGATACTCCGATTGCAGCGCTATCTGAAAAACCACGTTTACTCTTTGATTACTTTTCGCAACTCTTTGCACAAGTTACAAATCCACCACTTGATGCAATTCGTGAAGAATTAGTTACATCGCTCGGAGGTTCTATCGGACCAGAACATAACTTGTTGGATCCTGGTCCAGCTTCGTGCCGTCAGATTTCTCTGCCATTTCCAGTTATTGATAATGATGAATTAGCTAAAATTATTCACGTTAACGCTGACGGAGATCATCCCGGATTTGCTGCTCATGTCGTAAAAGGACTATTCGCAATTGCAGGAGGAGGGGATTCACTCCGTAATCGAATTGAAGAAATTCGTCTCGAAGTATCAAAAGCAATCTCGGATGGAGCACGTTTAATTGTTCTTTCAGATCGTGATGGCGATGCAGAGAATGCGCCTATACCTTCGCTTTTGCTTACATCAGCGGTCCATCATCATTTGATACGCGAGAAGACGCGCACCAAAGTTGGTCTCATCATTGAAACAGGTGATGTTCGCGAAGTACACCACGTGGCACTGTTGATTGGTTATGGTGCTGCAGCTGTTAATCCATATCTTGCGATGGAGAGCGCGGAAGATTTAGTTTTACAAGGTGTCATTACAGGCATAGCACCTGAAAAAGCAGTACGAAACCTCATTAAGGCACTTGGCAAAGGCGTATTAAAGGTTATGTCGAAGATGGGAATTTCGACAATCGCTTCATATACGGGTGCCCAGGTTTTTGAAGCAATTGGTTTATCTAGAGAAGTGGTTGATGAATATTTTGTGGGAACTACTTCACGATTAGGCGGAGTAACGCTAGAAACAATTGCTGAAGAATCAATTCGTCGTCATCACGTTGCTTATCCACCCGGGGGAGAGGTTCCAGGTAGCAAGAGGTTAACAATTGGTGGGGAATATCAATGGCGCCGTGATGGCGAACCGCATCTCTTTAATCCAGAAACAGTTTTCACTTTGCAACACTCCACACGTAATAAACGATATGACATTTTCAAGCGATACACGAAGAGCGTGGATGACCAGAGTAAACGTTTAATGACGCTTCGTGGGCTATTCACATTTAAAAATTCACTACGTAAGCCGATTCCTATCGAAGAAGTAGAGCCAGTTTCGAAAATAGTTAAACGCTTCTCCACCGGCGCAATGTCCTATGGATCGATTTCACAAGAAGCCCACGAGACACTTGCAATTGCGATGAATAGGTTGGGTGGAAAATCAAATACGGGCGAAGGTGGCGAAGATCCAGAACGATTTAAACCAATGGCAAATGGTGATTCAAAACGATCTGCTATTAAACAAGTAGCAAGTGGTCGCTTTGGTGTCACGAGTGAATATTTAGTTAATTCCGACGATATTCAAATAAAAATGGCACAAGGTGCGAAACCTGGCGAAGGTGGTCAATTACCAGGAAATAAGGTCTATCCGTGGATTGCGAAAGTTCGTCACTCCACACCAGGCGTTGGATTGATTTCGCCACCGCCACATCACGATATTTATTCCATTGAAGATTTGGCGCAGCTCATTCATGATTTGAAGAATTCAAATAAGAATGCACGAGTACACGTCAAACTTGTTGCAGAAGTTGGCGTTGGCACAGTTGCTGCCGGAGTCAGTAAAGCGCATGCGGATGTGGTTCTTATATCTGGACACGATGGTGGAACTGGTGCTTCGCCATTAACCTCACTTAAGCATGCTGGCGCTCCATGGGAGATAGGTTTAGCTGAAACTCAACAAACTCTGATGTTGAATGGACTTCGCGATCGAATTGTTGTTCAAACCGATGGCCAAATGAAAACTGGACGTGATGTTGTCATCGCTGCGTTACTTGGAGCAGAAGAGTTTGGCTTTGCAACCGCTCCGCTTGTTGTCTCTGGTTGCGTGATGATGCGAGTTTGCCATCTCGATACTTGCCCAGTTGGAGTAGCTACTCAAAATCCAGATCTCCGTGCGAGGTTTACTGGAAAGCCAGAGTTTGTCGAAACGTTCTTTGAATTCATAGCAGAAGAAGTAAGAGAGATTCTTGCAAGTTTAGGTTTCCACACTTTAGAAGAAGCGATTGGGCAAGTGGAATTACTGGATACGCAAGCTGCAGTTGATCACTGGAAGGCGAGTGGTCTTGATCTCTCACCACTTCTTACTTTCCCAGATGTTCCTCTCGATGCGCCACGTCGCAATACAACCTCTCAAGAACATGGACTAGAAAACGCCCTCGACAATGAATTGATTGCACAGGCCGCCCCAGCTTTAAATGATAAAACTCCTATCAAATTCGAAGTTGCCATTGCAAATCGAAATCGAACGGTAGGGACAATGCTTGGAGCAGAAATTACTCGTAAATTTGGTGGTGAAGGTTTGCCTCAGAACACCATAGAGATTACGTTCCGCGGTTCAGCTGGTCAATCTCTTGGAGCATTTATTCCACGTGGACTTACGCTGAGACTCTTTGGTGATACCAATGATTATTTAGGAAAAGGTTTATCTGGAGGTCGTTTAATCGTTCGACCTGACGAAAACGCGACATTCGTTTCGAATGAAAATGTCATCGCAGGAAACGTGATCGGATATGGCGCAACGCTTGGTGACATTTATATTAGTGGCGTCGTTGGTGAGAGATTCTGTGTTCGAAATTCTGGCGCTACTGCCGTCGTTGAAGGCGTTGGTGATCACGCGTGTGAATATATGACGGGCGGAACTGTAGTTATTTTAGGAAAAACTGGTCGAAATCTTGCTGCCGGAATGTCTGGTGGTATTGCTTACGTGCTCGATCTCGATCCACGTAACGTCAATAGTGAAATGGTCGATCTTCTTAAAGTTCCACTCGATCGCGCAGATGAACTTCACACAATAATAAGTTCATTCGCTCGAGATACTTCGTCCGGAATAGCAAATGAATTGCTAAAGAACTGGACCGATTCGCTCATTCGATTCTCAATGGTGATGCCACGAGATTATGCTCGAGTTTTAGCGGCGATCAATCGTGCTGAACGCGAAGGACTTCCGGTGGAGAAACTTGTTATGGAGGTGTCACATGGCTGATCCCAAAGGATTTCTCAAGACCGGCAGAGAGACGCCACAACGCCGTCCAGTAGATGTGCGCATTAAAGATTGGCGTGAAGTCTATGAAGAACAAAATTTTGAAGCGCTGCAAAAACAAGCCGGTCGCTGTATGGATTGTGGAATTCCGTTCTGCCACCAAGGTTGTCCACTCGGTAACTTAATTCCGGAGTGGAACGATTTGATATGGCGTAATGAGAAATCAGATGCGATTGATCGCCTTCATGCGACGAATAATTTTCCAGAATTTACTGGTCGACTCTGCCCGGCACCGTGCGAAACATCATGCGTTCTTGGGATTAATCAAGATCCAGTCACCATCAAACAAGTCGAACTACGAACCATCGAAGATGCATTTAACGCTGGTTTGGTGAAACCACTCGCACCAGATCGTTTGAGCGGAAAAACGGTCGCGGTAATTGGTTCGGGGCCAGCGGGACTAGCGGTTGCGCAACAACTCACAAGAGCAGGGCATACGGTTGTTGTCTATGAGCGAGCAGAGAAAGTTGGAGGCTTACTTCGGTATGGAATTCCAGAATTTAAAATGGAGAAATCAATTCTCGATCGAAGAATTGCCCAAATGGTTCGCGAAGGTACGAGATTTAGAACTGGCATAAATGTTGGAGTAGATGTCACCGCCGCGACATTAAAAACGAAATATGACGCAGTAGTTTTGGCGGTAGGTTCAACACAAGCACGTGATTTGAATATTCCTGGCCGGGAACTTAAAGGAATTTATCAGGCAATGGAGTATTTGCCGTGGGGAAATAAATATGCGCTCAATGAAATTTCCGAGCCTCCCATCAATGCACAAGGAAAGAACGTAGTCATATTAGGCGGAGGCGATACCGGCGCAGATTGTTTAGGAACTGCCATTAGGCAAGGTGCACAATCAATCACGCAGATTGAAATCATGCCACGACCCACGGATGAGCGACCCAGCACACAACCGTGGCCGATGTATCCCATGATTTATCGAATAAGTAGTGCGCATGAAGAGGCGGGTGAGCGGCTTTACTCAATCTCAACAGAGAACTTTGTGGGGGATAGTGATGGCAAACTCGCTGCGTTAAAGATAGTAGAGACCAAGTTTGTGAGCGGAAAATTTGAAAAGATTCCGGGCACAGAACGAGAGATTCCAGCAGATCTGGTCTTTTTGGCAATGGGCTTCACCGGACCGGAACAGAATGAATTAATTTCTTCACTCAATGTAGAGATTGATCAACGTGGAAATATCGCACGCGATGAAAACTTCGCCACATCTAAAGAAGGTATCTTTGTTTGCGGTGACGCAGGTCGCGGTCAATCATTAATAGTCTGGGCGATTGCAGAAGGTCGAAGCGCGGCAGCGGCAGTAGATAAATATCTTGTAGGAGCGACACAACTTCCAGCCCCTATCGAACCTACGGCACGACCATTAACGGTCTAATTAAAAATGGTGAGAGTTCATTTTCATTGAGGAGCAAAGGGAACTTAATATGAAGGCAATACACTAGTTCCATGCGCCGCGCCAAAATTGTTTGCACCATGGGCCCAGCTGTTCAATCTGATGAGAGTATCTCGGCGCTAATTTCTGCCGGCATGAATGTTGCTCGTCTCAATCTTTCACATGGAAGTTACGCTGAACATAAGTCGCGATTTGATCAAGTCCGGAAAGCAGCAGACGAAGCTGGAAAGCCAGTCGCAATTCTGGTTGACCTACAAGGTCCAAAAATTCGTTTGGCAAAATTTGCAGATGGTCCACACGATTTAGCGCGTGGCGATATTTTTACCATCACCACTGACGATGTCGAAGGTACTCGGGAGCGAGTAGGAACAACATATAAAGGCTTACCCGGAGATTGTAAGAGTGGCGATCGAATCTTGATTGACGATGGCAAAGTGACGGTTGAAGTCATTGAAGTGAAAGGTAATGACGTGGTCACCATCGTCATTGAACCTGGTCAAGTAAGTAATAACAAAGGAATAAATCTTCCCGGGGTTGCTGTCTCAGTACCAGCGATGTCGGAGAAAGATATTGAGGATTTGAAATGGGGTTTAGAAGTAGGCGCTGATTTCATCGCGCTCTCCTTCGTGCGTAGCGCGAAAGATATTTTAGATGTTCATCGCATTATGGATCAGGTAGGGAAGCGAATTCCAGTCATCGCAAAGATTGAGAAACCACAAGCGGTCGATAATTTAGAGGAGATCGTTGATGTCTTTGATGGCATCATGGTGGCTCGCGGCGATCTTGGAGTTGAGCTTCCGATTGAAGATGTTCCGATGGTTCAAAAACGTTGCATCACACTCGCTCGTGAATCTGCGAAACCTGTCATTGTTGCGACACAAATGTTGGATTCAATGATTTCTAACTCTCGCCCCACTCGCGCCGAAGCAACCGATTGCGCAAATGCCGTTCTTGATGGTGCGGATGCGTTGATGCTTTCAGGTGAAACCAGCGTTGGACAATTTCCGATCGAAGCCGTGCAGACGATGGCGCGTATTATTGAAAAGACTGAGAGTGATGCGCTTCATCAGATCTCCGCGCTCAAGCACAATCCACGAACAAAAGGTGGAGCCATTACTAAAGCAGCGGTCGATGTTGGTCAGATTATTGGTGCGAAGTACCTCGTTGCATTTACACAAAGTGGCGATTCCGCACGAAGAATGTCTCGACTTCGATCCGCAATTCCGATTATCGCGTGCACACCTGATTCCGGAACCTATAACCGATTAGCACTTTCGTGGGGAATCGAGCCTTTGATTGTTACGGTAGTGACGACAACTGATCAGATGGTGAAACAAGTCGATTCCATACTTATTGAATCGTCACGAGTCTACGAAGGCGAACATGTCATGATTGTTGCTGGTTCACCACCAGGAATTCCTGGCTCAACAAATGCGATGCGCGTACATCGAATCGGTGATGCAGTTGGTGGGGTTGCAGCGGCGTATCGCTAAATTGCCGAAGGTCATGAGAATTGTCTATTCTCAGCGATGAAAGTTCTTAGCCTCGGTACTCCAACGGTAGAGAGGGCAGTCTCAAACACTGCATAGTGTCGGTTCAAATCCGACTCGAGGCACATGTCGGATAACAGCGCTGGTGTAACACACTCACCGGAGAAAACATCGAACAAATACCGAATAGTTGTTGCCGAAGATGAAGCGTTGATTCGGTTGGATCTGGTTGAGATGTTGGCAGAAGCAGGGTATGACGTTGTTGGTGAAGCGACAAACGGTGAAGAAGCGATTGCCCTCGTTGAAACTCAGAAACCAGATCTTGCAATTTTAGATGTCAAAATGCCAGTTCTCGATGGAATTTCGGCCGCGGAGAAGATCATCACTCATGCGCCAGTCCTCATGTTAACTGCCTTTAGTCAAAGAGATTTAGTGGAACGTGCGCGAGATGCTGGCGCCATGGCATATGTCGTCAAGCCATTTTCGCTGAGTGATTTAATGCCAGCAATTGAAATTGCAGTCAGTCGCCATCGTCAACTGAAAGCGTTAGAACACGATGTCGCAAATCTCCATGAACGGTTGGAAACCCGGAAGATTATTGACCGTGCCAAAGGTATGTTGATGCAAGCGTTAAATATCTCTGAACCAGAAGCTTTTTCGTGGATTCAAAAGACAGCGATGGATCGACGAATGAGCATGAAGGACGTTGCAAGCGCTGTTATTAATCCCAGCGCGGCCTCCGAACTCAGTTAATTCCGTTCGGCAAGAATTAAATTGGTAATTCGAGCCGTACAGACTCGTTCGCCAGCTTCATTGGTGATCACTACTTCATGACAGCAGAGCGTTTTTCCTAACGTAATTGCGGTCGCAACGCCTGTGACTAACCCTGATGTTGCACTCTTATGGTGAGTGCCATTAATTTCAATTCCAACTATGCGACGATGCACGCCGGCATGTAACTGCGTTGCAACCGATCCCAAAGTTTCAGCCAAAACCAAACTTGCACCACCGTGGAGTAGTCCAATTGGCTGCGTATTACCTTCCACCGGCATGGTTCCCACCATTCTTGCTGGCGAAGCTTCCAGAATTCGAATATCCATTTTTTCACCCAGCGCGCCGCGGCCACGCTTGTGCAATATCTCCATGAAATCTGGTTGCGAAGAATCAAAAGTTGCCATGTCCTTATTCTATTCAAATACTCCATACAATCGCTGATGTGAAGCAACGATTATTACTGCTCGATGGCCACTCGCTGGCTTATCGAGCCTATTTCGCGCTTCCCGTTGAAAATTTCACGACTGCGCAAGGTCAACATACAAATGCGATTTATGGGTTTGCCTCGATGGTAATCAATTTAATTCGAGATGAAAAACCCACGCATATTGCAGTTGCCTTCGATGTTTCGCGCAAGACATTTCGTTCCGAGAAGTTTCCAGAGTACAAAGCAAATCGAGCATCGACGCCGGATGAGTTTAGATCTCAACTTTCTTTCATCAATGAACTTGTCGATGGCCTAGGAATTCCACGATATGAAGTTGAGGGATTTGAAGCCGATGACATTATTGCCACCATCTCTACCCAAGCGGTGAAGGATGGATTCGAGGTTCTCATTTGCACCGGAGATCGAGATAGTTTCCAATTAGTGAGACCCGATGTGACAGTTCTTTATCCAAAGAAAGGCGTGACTGAACTAGCGCGTATGACGCCAGATGCTGTGGTGGAGAAATATGGGTTAAAGCCAGAGCAGTATCCCGATTTTGCGGCGTTACGCGGAGACCCCAGTGACAATCTGCCATCCATTCCTGGCGTAGGAGAGAAGACAGCCACTAAATGGATTCAAGAGTATGGATCATTAAAGGAACTTATTGCGCGCATAGATGAAGTGGGCGGAAAAGTAGGTGACTCACTTCGAGCCAATATTTCATCGGTCATTACTAACCGTGAACTCACTCAACTAATTCATGATGTTCCGCTCGCCTTTACTCTCGATAAATGGAGTGGTGTCAACACCAATCGAACATTTGCGCTCTTTGACCAGCTGGAGATTAAAGCGCTGAAAGAGCGATTGAAAGCGATTGTTGGTGAACAGAATTCTGCTTCAGCCACTGCACCAAAGAAGAAAGAGCCCACTACTGAAGTAATTATTGAGAAGAGTAGTAGTGAAATACCAAATCTCATTACGGGGCCATTCGCGATTTCATTATCACGTATTGATGCGAAGATTTCTGAATATTCAATCTCATGTGATGGCGTGACAAATTATCATGTGAAAAGTGGCGAATTAGATTGGCTTATTCAGAGTGAACATCAACTCATTACTCATGATGCTCGACCGCTACTCCATCTCATGCCCACTCTCACCATCACAATGGACACCCATTTAGCAAGTTATTTAATCAATCCTGGTTCACGTTCATTAGAATTTGAAGATTTATGTGAAAAGTATCTTGGGGTTACTATTGAAGAGAAACCAGAAACTCTCTTCGATCTCTCCAATTTCAATCCGCTCTCAGCTGGTCTTGTGTGGCGATTGAGCCAGATTATTGGAAGTGAATTAAGGGAACGAAACCTCGAAAGTCTCATGAATGATGTGGAGATACCGGTCTTAAAAACGCTCTGCGAAATGGAAGTTATCGGTATTGCAGTAAACAGAGCACAACTAGAATCTTTGGAAAAATTCTTTCGCACTGAGGTAGATCGAGAGTCTGCGCTGGCATATAAGGCTGCTGGGCGAGAGTTCAATGTTGCTTCACCGAAGCAACTTCAAGCAGTTCTCTTTGATGAACTTAAACTTCCAAAAACCAAGAAAATTAAGACTGGCTACACCACTGATGCAGAATCTTTGGAATGGCTCTTTGCGAAGAGTGCGCATCCGGTACTCAAATCTCTCCTTCGCATTCGAGAAGCTGGAAAATTACGTACTGTCATCGAAGGTTTACTTGAATCCATCGCATCAGATGGACGAATTCATACAACTTTTCAACAAACTATTGCGGCAACCGGTCGGCTCTCTTCTACAGATCCCAATTTACAAAATATCCCAGTTCGAACTGAGGAAGGGCGGAAAATAAGAGATGCATTTGTTGCTGAACCACCGTTCACCACACTTCTTACTGCAGATTACAGCCAGATCGAAATGCGGATTATGGCCCACCTTTCCAACGATACGAAGTTAATCACGGCATTTCGCTCCGGCGAGGATCTGCATTCCACAGTTGCCTCCGAAGTATTTTCAGTCAAACCTCACGAGGTCACACCAGATA
Organism: uncultured bacterium; assembly: GCA_963978235.1. Taxonomy (GTDB): domain Bacteria; phylum Actinomycetota; class Actinomycetes; order Nanopelagicales; family Nanopelagicaceae; genus UBA7398. The sequence continues at coordinate 9,733 of CAXBQM010000003.1, forward strand.
TGAGACGACAAATTAAAGCGATGTCGTATGGACTGGCGTACGGACTTTCATCGTTTGGCTTAGCGCAACAATTAGATCTTTCACCCACTGAAGCTAATGAATTGATGAACCGCTACTTTGAGCGATTCGGTGGGATTCAGGTTTACCTTAAATCAGTTGTCGCGGAAGCTCGAACAAAAGGGTATACCGAAACTATTTTGGGTCGAAGAAGATATTTACCTGATCTCATGGCGGAGAATCGACAGCGACGAGAGATTGCAGAGCGGATGGCGCTGAACGCACCGATTCAAGGTTCAGCGGCAGATATCATCAAAGTCGCGATGCTCAATGTACAAAGGGCAATCAACGCGCGAGGTATGAAATCGAGGCTCTTGCTACAAGTACACGATGAACTCATTTTTGAAATTGCGCCGAAGGAAGATGTGGAAATGGAAAAACTTGTCCGAGAAGCAATGGGTAGCGCGTACGAATTAAATGTCCCGCTAGAAGTTAATGTGGGTTTTGGTAAGAGTTGGGATCTGGCGGCGCACTAAAGCGCTGGATTTTCGGTATCTGCAATCGCCTCAACATCTTCTTCTTCCGTAGGTAAACGATCAGCTGCTGCAAAATGTTTAATACCGAGCGAAATAACAATGTAGCCAGAGATCATTGCCAGAGATGTAATCGCAAAACACCACCGAGGTCCAAAATTTTCAGAGATTACCCCGCCGATAGCAGAACCTATTGCGGCAAAAGATCCTTCGATTGTCCATAACCAACCGAGAGTTTGCACGGCGGTTCCTTTTGGTCGGATCGCTTCCGAAACTTCCCAGTAGAAAACCATTTGAATCCCACCAAGAAATCCAATCAATGCCGCTATTGCCATCATGCTCCAATCCGGATAGACAAAAGCAAGCGGTAAACAAGAAAGCATCCAAAAGCGATATGTTCGAATAAATCCTTTAATGGGCGAGATGCGTTTGGAAATTGTGCCGGCGAAGAGACCGCCGAAGACATTAAAGAGCCCGGCAATACCTAAAATAATCGCAGTCCGTGATTGCACGTTTTCTTGAGTAGTAAAAGCCGGAATTCCAATATCAAAAGCGCCCCAACCAATTCCTAAAAATGCACCTTCTAATGCAAGGAGTTGTAGCGCGCGAATGCGATACATGGGCAGCGCTTTTTCATCCTTCTTCTCTGGTTGCCATTGCCTTGACAGTTTCGAGAAACTCAACGATAGGCCACCAATAATCATTAATGCTGCGCAGAGTTGAAGTGAAATATGAGCATCCCACGTCAGTGAAATCCAGGTCGCGATGATCGGTCCGAAAATTCCAGTAGTGCTCATGACAGAAGTGTCGATTGCATAAGCCGTACGTAACTTCGATTTGTCAACTGCAATTTTCCACAAAGGTCTTACGGATAAATTAATCGGAGGCGCTGAAATACCTAGCAAAAGTGCAACAAGAAGAATTTGATGTTTACTTTCAGCAAAACTTAACATAATTAACATCAATGAATAGAGCGGAACAAGAATCCGTAGTGGCCATTTCTGACCATATCGATCAATAAAAGCGCCACGTGCACCAGCAGTCAGCGATCCAGCAATTGAGTTCATACCAATTGCAAACCCGGCTATTGCAATCGAATTAGTTGTCTGTTCCGCTTTGAAAAAAAGCGAGAGACCTACAGTGCCATAGGCAAGTCGCGCCGGAAATGCAGAGAAAATTAGTATTTGGGCGTTACGAAGTTTGAGAAGTTCTAAGTACTGGCGCATTTTCCTCAGTCTATCGGGTCATAATTTTGAGAAATTGACGCGAAATTGACCTTTCACGCCTGCCGAAAGTACCCTTTGCCGTCCCTGTCCCTACTAGTCCTTTCCCCACCCCGGAGTAACTTGAGTACCTCACAAATAACAATCAATGATGTTGGTTCCGCAGAAGATTTCTTAGCAGCAATCGAAGGCACAATAAAAAATTTCAACGATGGAGATTTAGTTTCTGGCGTTGTAGTCCAGGTAGATCGCGATGAAGTATTACTTGATATCGGATATAAGACCGAAGGTGTCATTCCATCCCGCGAACTCTCCATTCGACATGATCTTGACCCAAGCGAACTCGTCAAAGTCGGCGATCGCGTAGAAGCACTTGTTCTTCAGAAAGAAGATAAAGAAGGCCGGCTCATCCTCTCCAAGAAGCGCGCTCAATACGAGAAAGCGTGGGGAGAAATTGAAGGTAAGAAAGAACGAGACGAAGTCGTTATCGGAACCGTTATTGAAGTTGTCAAAGGCGGCTTGATTGTTGATATCGGACTCCGCGGATTCTTGCCAGCCTCGCTCGTCGAACTCCGTCGCGTGCGCGATCTCTCTCCGTATATTGGCAAGCAGGTAGAAGCGCGAATTATTGAACTTGATAAGAACCGTAACAACGTTGTTCTTTCCCGACGTGCTCATTTGGAACAGAGCCAATCGGAATCACGAACCACCTTCTTGAATCAACTTCAAAAGGGACAAGTTCGTTCCGGAGTTGTTTCATCAATCGTCAACTTTGGTGCATTCGTAGATTTGGGTGGCGTTGATGGTCTCGTTCACGTCTCCGAACTTTCCTGGAAACATATTGATCACCCAGGTGAAGTAGTAGAAGTTGGTACCGAAGTTACCGTTGAAGTTCTCGAAGTTGATTTTGAGCGTGAGCGGGTCTCGCTTTCACTGAAGGCAACTCAAGAAGATCCTTGGCAAGCATTTGCTCGCACCCACACTATTAATCAAGTAGTGCCTGGCGAAGTGACAAAACTTGTTCCATTCGGTGCATTTATTCGAGTCTTTGATGGCATTGAAGGACTTGTTCATATTTCCGAATTGGCCGAGCGCCATGTTGAAATACCTGAGCAGGTAGTCCAAGTTGGCGATTCGCTCTTTGTAAAGATTATCGATATTGATCTTGAACGACGTCGCATCTCACTTTCATTGAAACAAGCCAATGAAGGCCATGATGTTGAAGTAGAAGCCTTTGATCCAACTCAATATGGAATGCCAGCTCGCTATGACGAAAACGGTAATTTCATTTATCCAGAAGGTTTCGATCCAGATACTCAAGAGTGGAAGCCTGGTTATGAATCACAACGCGAAGAGTGGGAGCGTCAATACGCTGAAGCTCAAGCACGATTTATGGCCCATAAGAAGCAGAAAGCAGAAGCAAAAGCTGCTGATGCTGCTGCGGCTACTACACCAGAGGAAGCTTCAGCCGAATAAATTCGCGGAAGATGTGCGCTCGCTAGAGTTGGCACATGCTTCGTGTAGCGCTCACCGGTGGAATCGGTTCAGGTAAATCGCTCGTTGGCGAATACCTTGAACATCTTGGTGCCATCGTTTTTGATTCTGACCAACTCGCTCGCGATGTTGTTGAACGAGGAACTCCTGGTTTTGATGCCATCGTCAAGCGGTTTGGCGATGGCGTTTTAACTGATGGCCAACTCAATCGAGCCAAACTTGCAGAGTTAATTTTTAGTAACCCTTCAGCGCGCGCTGATCTTGAAGGAATTATCCATCCGCGAGTAAAAGAGATGAGCGATCGGATCATTGCCAGCGCTCCGGAAGGCTCTGTAGTGGTCAATCAAATCCCCATACTCTTTGAGACAAACGGCGCATCGCGTTTTGATCTGGTGATAACCGTTGAAGCCGATAAAGCTCAACGTTATGAACGGCTTCGTGCGCGCGGAATGAAAGATTACGAGATTGATAAACGAATCGCGGCCCAAGCAAGTAGCGATGAACGGAGAGGAATTGCTCACTTTTGCATTGAGAATAACGGCACAAAAGAAGATTTGATGAGTGCAGTAGAACGATTATGGGAGAACGAGTTAGCTCCGAGAGCCGGCGAATGACCGCCAAATTTACACCGCACTTTGTTACCCCGTTCAAAGTCATCAGTGACTACACGCCTTCCGGTGATCAACCAACCGCCATTGAAGAGTTGGTCGCGCGCATTGAACGCGGTGAGAAAGATGTTGTACTTCTTGGTGCTACTGGAACTGGTAAATCTGCAACAACAGCCTGGTTAGTTGAGCGCCTACAACGACCCACGTTAGTTCTCGCTCCAAATAAGACGCTGGCTGCGCAATTAGCCAATGAATTTAAAGAATTGTTTCCAGAGAATGCAGTGGAGTATTTCGTCTCTTATTACGACTACTACCAACCAGAAGCATATGTGCCGCAAACTGATACCTTTATTGAGAAAGATTCCTCGATCAATGAAGAAGTAGAACGCCTCCGGTACTCGGCGACCTATTCGCTACTTACGCGCCGCGACGTCATTGTTGTCGCAACCGTGTCGTGTATCTATGGCTTGGGACATCCTGACGAGTATTACCAACACGTCATTCATCTCAAAGTCGGTGATGAAATTGAACGGAATTCATTACTGCGTAACTTTGTCGATGTTCAATATAAGCGAAATGACATGGCCTTTGAGCGGGGAACTTTTAGAGTACGTGGCGACACCATCGAAATCATTCCGGTGTATGAAGAACTCGCCATACGAATTGAAATGTTCGGTGATGAAATTGAGCGAATCACCACATTGCATCCACTGACTGGCGAGATCATCTCCGATGTACCAGAAATATTTATTTTCCCTGCAACGCATTACACCGCAAGTAAAGAACGTATGAAGGAAGCAATCTCTAATATTGAAGCAGAGCTAGCAGTTCGACTCACTGAATTAGAGAAAGCCAACAAACTTCTCGAAGCGCAAAGATTACGGATGAGAACAACTTTCGATATTGAAATGATGCAACAAGTTGGCTTCTGCTCTGGAATTGAGAATTATTCTCGCCATATTGATGGGAGATCTGCCGGGTCTGCACCAAGTTGTCTCTTGGATTATTTCCCAGATGATTTTCTCTGCGTGATTGACGAATCACATATCACTGTGCCTCAAATCGGTGCCATGTTCGAAGGCGATTCGTCACGAAAACGAACACTGGTTGAACACGGATTTAGACTTCCAAGTGCGCTCGATAACCGGCCACTTAAATTTGATGAATTCCTTGCTCGGACTGGTAACAAAATTTATCTTTCAGCGACGCCAGGTAAATATGAGTTGGCCCAAACACACGGGGAATTCGTAGAACAAGTCATTCGTCCTACTGGTCTGGTTGATCCGAAAGTAGTCATCAAACCGATTCGTGGCCAGATTGACGATTTACTCAATGAAATTCAATTACGTGCCGAACGAAACGAACGAGTTCTCGTCACTACGTTGACAAAGAAAATGGCGGAAGATCTCACAGATTACTTTATGGAAGCCGGAGTCCGAGTTCGTTATCTTCATTCGGAAGTCGATACTTTAAGACGAGTCGAGCTGCTCCGTGAACTACGAACTGGTGAATACGATGTTCTGATAGGAATTAATCTGTTGCGAGAAGGCCTCGATTTACCAGAGGTTTCGCTCGTAGCGATATTAGATGCAGATAAAGAAGGATTTCTCCGTTCAACGACATCATTGATTCAAACAATTGGCCGCGCAGCACGAAACGTCTCTGGCGAAGTGCATATGTATGCTGACAATTTAACTGATTCTATGAAACGAGCAATTGAAGAGACCAATCGTCGACGTGACAAGCAGATTACTTATAACAAAGAACATGGCGTTGATCCGCAACCATTGCGCAAACGAATTGCTGACATCACTGATCTGATTGCCCAGGAGAGTGATGACACTGATGCGCTTATTAGCAAGAAAAAGAACCCGGTAACAGTTGGGGTTCATTCCAAAGCGCTTGGCGAGATGCCGCAGAACGAGCTCTTGGGATTGATTGAATCACTTACTGAACAGATGCGAAATGCGGCCAGCGCGCTCCATTTCGAATTAGCGGCTAGATTGCGCGATGAGATTTCGGAACTGAAGAAAGAGTTGCGAAGTATGAATGATGCGGGGGTGAAGTGATGTCAGAGAGATTAATCGTTCGTGGTGCGCGAGAACATAATCTGAAGAATGTTTCACTGGATCTCCCACGTAACGCGATGATTGTTTTTACCGGTCTCTCTGGGTCAGGTAAGTCTTCGTTGGCATTCGACACTATTTTCGCCGAAGGTCAACGTCGATATGTGGAATCACTATCAGCGTATGCCCGGCAATTTCTTGGACAGATGGATAAACCAGATGTTGATTTCATTGAAGGGCTTTCGCCAGCAGTTTCCATCGATCAAAAATCTACAAACCGGAACCCTCGTTCAACGGTAGGAACTATTACTGAAGTTTATGACTATCTCCGTCTTCTTTTTGCGCGTGCTGGTCGGCCTCACTGTCCTAATTGCGGCAAACCAATTACTCGACAAACGCCACAAAATATTGTCGATCAAATACTTTCGCTACCACCAACAACGAAATTCCAAGTACTTGCGCCGATGATTAGAGCCCGCAAGGGAGAGTTCGTTGATCTCTTTAAAGATTTAGTTTCACAAGGCTATTCCCGCGCTCGGGTTGATGGCACCACAATCTCACTTACTGAGCCACCGAAATTAAAGAAACAAGAGAAGCACACCATTGAAGTTGTGATTGATCGTCTGACTGCTAAATCAGAATCTAAGCAACGCCTTACTGATTCCATCGAAACTGCGCTGCGGTTGGCAAATGGATTGGTCACCTTGGATTTTGTCGATAGTAAGGGTGATGAGAAAGAACGTACGTATAGTGAAAAACTTGCCTGCCATGATTGCGAACTTTCATTTGAGGAGATGGAACCTCGATCCTTCTCATTTAACTCACCATTTGGTGCCTGCCCGGAGTGCACTGGAATTGGCACCAAACTCGAAGTAGATGAAGATCTCGTAATTCCGGATGACTCGATCTCCATCAATGACGGCGCAATTGCGCCTTGGGCCTCACGTGCGACGTCGGAATATTTCCTCCGGTTACTAGAAGCGCTCGCCAGCGACGTTAAATTTTCATTGTCGACACCGTGGAAGAAACTCTCCGAGAAGGCGCGGACAGCGATTCTTCACGGCTATGACTATGAAGTTCATGTGAAGTATAAAAACCGATATGGACGAGTAAGAAATTATTCAACTGGTTTTGAAGGCGTCATGCCATTTATTCAGCGCAAACATGGCGAAACAGATAGTGATTACAGTCGAGAAAAATATGAGTCCTACATGCGAGAAACACCGTGCCATGTATGTAAAGGAACGCGACTTAAGCCCGAAGTACTTGCTGTGAAACTTGGTGGAAAGAGCATCGCGCAAGTGTGTGAACTTTCGATTGAAGATTGCGCTGCTTTCCTCAAAAAATTAGAGCTCACTGCCCGCGAAGCCAAGATTGCAGAACGCGTTCTCAAGGAAGTTCATTCACGTTTAGGTTTTCTCTTGGATGTTGGACTTGATTACTTATCGCTAGAGCGACCGGCAGCAACTCTCTCTGGCGGCGAAGCGCAACGAATTCGACTTGCCACCCAGATTGGTTCTGGGCTGGTAGGTGTCCTTTATGTCCTCGATGAGCCAAGCATTGGTTTACACCAACGTGATAATCGAAGACTTATTGAAACTCTTACACACCTACGAGATCTTGGAAATACGCTCATTGTGGTGGAACATGATGAAGACACGATTAGAACTGCCGATTGGATAGTTGATATTGGACCAGGCGCTGGCGAACATGGCGGCGAAATTGTCGTAAGTGGTAATTACGAAGAACTCATCAGCAATAAGAAATCAATCACCGGAGCGTATATAGCAGGAAGAAAATCTATTGAAATACCAAAAGTTCGGCGACCAATAAATCCAAAGAAGCAATTGGTTGTTAAAGAAGCGCGTGAAAATAACCTCAAAACAATTGACGCAACATTTCCACTTGGCGCATTTGTTGCCGTCACTGGCGTTAGTGGTTCGGGTAAATCAACTTTAGTAAACGACATTCTTTATACGGTTCTTGCGAATAAACTGAATGGCGCGCGTCTGGTTCCAGGTCGCCATCGAACTATTACCGGACTTGATCATCTCGACAAAGTGGTGCACGTTGATCAATCGCCGATTGGCCGAACGCCTCGCTCAAATCCTGCGACATATACCGGTGTTTTTGACAAAGTAAGAGCGTTATTTGCCGAGACAACGGAAGCAAAAGTCCGTGGCTATCAGCAAGGAAGATTTTCGTTTAACGTCAAAGGTGGCCGATGTGAAAATTGTGCTGGCGACGGCACGATCACCATCGAAATGAATTTCTTGCCAGATGTCTATGTTCCATGTGAAGTCTGCCATGGCGCTCGATATAACCGAGAGACGCTTGAAGTGCATTACAAAGGAAAAACCATCGCAGAAGTTCTTGATATGCCTATTGAGAAGGCGGTTGATTTCTTTGAATCCATCCCATCAATTCATCGCTACCTCAAGACGATGTTAGATGTTGGATTGGGTTACGTTCGACTCGGACAATCAGCACCGACGCTCTCTGGTGGCGAAGCACAGCGAGTGAAATTAGCAACTGAGCTGCAACGCCGGTCTACTGGGCGAACCATTTATGTTCTTGATGAACCGACAACTGGTCTGCATTTTGAGGATGTCAATAAATTACTCCACGTTTTACAACGACTGGTCGATACCGGCAACACCGTGATCGTGATTGAACATAATCTTGACGTGATCAAATCTGCTGACTGGGTAATCGATATGGGTCCAGATGGCGGCGACAAAGGCGGAACGATTATCGCTGAAGGTACACCTGAAAGTGTTGCCAAGAATAAATCCAGTTACACCGGAACATTCCTTGCGGAGATTTTAAAGAAGTAACGATGGCTGACCCACAGAGTTATCGGCCAACTTCGGTTCCAGATGCACCTGGGGTTTACCGATTTTTTGATGAAGAAGATCGCGTGATTTATGTTGGCAAAGCGAGGTCTTTAAAGAATCGACTCAATTCCTATTTTCAATCGCAATTGACACATAAAGTTCAAAAAATGGTGGAAACAGCTACTCGTGTGGATTGGACGGTTGTTACAACTGAGGTAGAAGCGCTGCAATTGGAGTTCACGTGGATTAAGAGTGAAAACCCTCGATTCAACGTGCAATTCAAAGACGATAAGTCTTATCCCTACCTTGCCATTTCACTCCGCGATGAATTCCCACGGATCTTTATTACGCGACGGCAACGTGGAAAAGGTGTGAAGTATTTTGGACCATATGCTCATGCCTGGGCGTTACGAAGTACATACGATGTGCTTTTGAAGCTCTTTCCAGTCCGATCCTGTTCAGAAAGTAATTTTGCGCAGGCTCGGCGAACCAAGCGCCAATGTTTACTAGGGGATATTGGAAAATGTAGCGCGCCGTGCGTGGAGTGGATTTCGCAAAAGGAACATCAAGAGCTTGCGCACTCACTAGCTAAATTTCTTGACTCAGATGGCAGTCAGATTGCAAAGAAATTAGAGAGTGAGATGCAGGCTGCTTCGCACGCCGAAGAATTTGAGCGGGCGGCGAAAATACGAGATCAACTTGGAGCGCTGACAAAAGCCCAAGAGTCGAGCGATGCCGCGCTTCCGCAAGAACTCACCGCTGACTTTCTCGCACTCCATCAAGATATAACCCATGCAGCGCTCTCACTATTTATTGTTCGACATGGACGAATCGTTGGCTCACGATCCTGGGTTGTCGATTTACAAGAAATTCCCGAGTCCGACTCACTTTCGGCAACTGCGCTGCAAACCATCTACTCCGAATTCGAAGTACCGCGCGAAATCAATATAAATTTCCCAGTAGCTTCAGACGATCCCATTCATCAATGGCTCAGCGAACGCGGTGCAAGTGAATTACGTGAACCGCAACGTGGCGAGAAGTTTGAACTTCTGCAGACCGTAAAACGAAATGCCAATCAAGCGTTGATTCAATTCCTCAGTAAACGTGCAAATGATGCGGGCGTGAGTGGCAGAGCGCTGGAAGAGATAGCAAACACGCTCGATCTTCCGGAATTACCGCTACGTATTGAGTGCTTCGATATTTCAAATTTCCAAGGCACAAATGTGGTCGCATCCATGGTTGTTTTTGAGGACGGTCAACCTAAAAAGAGCGATTACCGCCGTTTTGGAATTGATGATGAAAGCGTGGTTGATGACACCAGCGCGATGCACCAAGTTTTAACTCGACGTTTGAAGCGATATTTGGCAGAGAAAGATATTGATCAGCAAGAAATTGAACTAGCCGGTGGTGCTCGACCCCGGTTCGCCTACCCACCGCAATTAATCATTGTTGATGGCGGTAAAGGACAAGTGAGTGCAGCAGCGCGTGCCCTCGCCGAGTTAGGGATAACTGATATTCCCATCTGTGGACTTGCGAAACGATTAGAAGAAGTTTTCTTGCCAGGTCGAAGTGAGCCAATAATGTTTCCGCCACATAGTGATGCGCTCTACCTCTTCCAACGAATTAGAGATGAAGCGCATCGATTTGCAATCACTTATCATCGTTCAAAACGATCGCGGATGATGCTGGAGTCGCTCCTTGACGATATTCCTATGCTTGGCAGCGCTCGAATTGCCGCACTGCTGGAAGTTTTTGGTTCAGTTGCTGCAATAAAAAAAGCATCACTCTCTGAGATTGCACAAGTGCCTGGAATTGGTGAGCGAATTGCTGGCATTATTCGAGACGAGTTAGATCGATCAACGCCATATGAAGGTGTTGATACCGAGACTGGAGAAATTCTTAGCAATCACACGCCACGTGGGAGTACACATTCAATAGATATGGATCCACGGGATGGTGCTTGACACAGGGAGCAAGATGTCCGGTATGAAGCGCGAGTTAGTAGTTATCTCAGGGATGAGCGGGGCTGGCCGCTCAACAATCGCGCACGCTATGGAAGATGCAGGCTGGTACGTGATCGACAATCTACCGCCGGCGATGTTGCCCCACCTCTTTGAACTCACCGAGAAATCAGTGAGTGCGATTGCAGTTGTCATCGATGTACGTGGGCGTGAATTTTTCGATGACCTTAATAAGTCGCTAGCCGAAGTAACCGAGAAAGGGATTTCCAAGCGGATTCTCTTTGTTGACGCCTCAGATGATGCGTTGGTTCGTCGCTTTGAATCAACCCGGCGACCACATCCATTACAGGCGGGGGACCGGATTGTTGATGGCATCGCACGTGAACGCACAAAACTTAATGATCTACGTTCGAGTGCCGATTTAATTATTGATAGTAGTGAATTAAATATTCACCAATTGGAGAAAAAAACTGGTGAACTTTTCCATAGTGATGGCGTGGCTGATTTGGCAGTGAACGTTCTTTCCTTCGGCTACAAATATGGGATTCCAGTCGATGCAGATTTAGTTATGGATTGCCGGTTCATCCCCAATCCACATTGGATTCCAGAACTGAGACCTCGAAATGGAACTGATAATGAAGTTCGCGAGATGGTTCTGAAAGCCGAGAATGTTGATGAGTTTCTCGCTAAATATGTCTCGCTCTTTGAATCGGTTGCACCTGGATATATCCGGGAAGGAAAGAAATTCGTCACACTTGCAGTGGGCTGTACCGGCGGCAAGCACCGAAGCGTTGCGATCGCGAGCGAATTGCGAGATCGATTATCGAAAGTCCACTTAAAGAGTGGGGAGAAACTTTCCATTCAAGTAGCTCATCGCGATTTAGGTCGCGAGCGATAGTAAACGAGTAACCAATGGTAAAAGTAGTTGCATTAGGTGGTGGGCATGGTTTGGCGGCGACGCTCAGTGCGCTGCGAAAAATAACGAATGAGATCACCGCGATTGTTACGGTTGCAGATAACGGTGGATCTAGCGGAAGACTTCGCGATGAATTTCATATGCTCCCACCGGGAGATTTACGAATGGCACTTACCGCCTTATGTGGCGATGATGACTGGGGTCGAAGTTGGGCCGAGATCATGCAATATCGATTTACCTCGCAAGGTCCGATGGATGGCCATGCAGTAGGAAATCTACTTCTGACCGCGCTGTGGGATAAAGATGGTGATCCAGTTGCTGGCCTTAATCGTGTTGCACAACTTCTCAAAGTAGTCGGACAAGTTCTTCCGATGGCGTTAGAGCCACTTGATATCGAAGGTACATTTCAAACTTCAATTGGCAGAAAAATAATTCGCGGTCAGAAAGAAGTGGCAACCGCGAAAGGCAAACTGGAGTCACTTGCGTTGATTCCGGAAAATCCGACACCGACTCGAGAAGGTTTGCAGGCGATCGCGGAAGCAGATTGGATCACTATTGGTCCAGGTTCTTGGTTTTCCAGCGTCCTCCCGCATTTTTTAGTGACGCAACAATTAGAGGCAATCGTAAAATCGAAGGCAAAGAAATTAGTTCTGTTAAATCTCGATGCTTCGCCATCAATGCAGGGCGAGGAACTTGCAGGAAGTTCGCCGGCAGAACATCTGGCAGTATTGAAGAAGTACGCACCATCATTTTCGTGCGATATCGCGCTAGCAGATTCTTCAGTTGTACAGGATAAAAACGAGCTGGCGGCCACGATCACTTCGATGGGCGGTCAATTAGTAGTGGCAGATCTCGCATCACCTGGAAGTTTGCACCACGATCCAGCGAAATTAACTTCCGTAATCAGCCACATTTTTTCACGGTAAGTGTTTAGATACGGCTCATGGAGGCGCTATGGCAATGACTGCATCTGTTAAGGATGAGTTAAGTCGACTCTCCATCACAAAGCCGTGTTGCCGCAAAGCAGAAGTCTCGGCGATTTTGAGATTTGCCGGTGGCCTTCACATTACTTCGGGCAAGATAATGATTGAAGTGGAATTAGATACGGCTCAAAGCGCTCGCAGACTTCGAAAAGATATCTCTGATGTGTACGGACATGAAAGTGATTTAGCAGTCATTACTTCTGGTGGATTGCGTAAAGGGAGCCGATACGTAGTTCGCGTCATTAAAGATGGCGATGCTTTGGCGCGACAGACCGGCTTAGTTGATTCCAATGGCCGACCAGTTCGTGGTCTGCCACCGCAAGTTGTTTCGGCTTCACTCTGTGATGCGGAAGCGGCATGGCGTGGTGCATTTGTCGCTCATGGTTCACTCACTGAACCTGGTCGATCTTCGGCACTTGAAATTACTTGTCCGGGACCAGAAGCGGCGCTGGCACTTGTTGGTTCGGCGCGACGACTTGGAATCGTTGCAAAAGCACGGGAAGTTCGTGGCGTTGATCGCGTTGTGATTAGAGATGGCGATGCCATTGGAGTTTTACTTACACGTCTCGGTGCACATGAAAGTGTGTTGGCATGGGAAGAGCGACGAATGCGTCGCGAAGTACGTGCAACGGCCAATCGATTAGCAAATTTTGATGATGCAAATTTACGTCGATCAGCTCGCGCTGCAGTTGCTGCTTCAGCCAGAGTGCAACGAGCAATGGAGATTCTTGCTGCAGATATTCCACAGCATTTGAAAGAAGCCGGAGAGTTAAGAATCCAACATGGCCAAGCGAGCTTGGAAGAACTCGGCTCACTTGCATCACCACCGATGACGAAAGATGCAATCGCTGGTCGAATTCGCAGATTGCTCGCAATGGCAGATAAACGTGCGCATGATCTTGGTATTCCCGATACCGAAGCGGGGCTCACACCAGATATGTTGGGGTAAGATTCACTCCATCACAGCGTTGTGGATGTATTCCGTGCAAGTCCGTGAGATTAAAAAAGTGAGATTAAAAAATGGTAAAAGTTGGAATTAATGGGTTTGGCCGTATTGGCAGAAATTTTTTCCGAGCAGCGTTAACATCGAAGGCTCAATTTGAAATAGTTGGAATTAACGACTTAACAGATAACGAGACGCTGGCCCACCTGTTGAAGTACGACTCAATTCTCGGACGTTTGGGTCTACCAGTGAGCTACACCGACGACACCATTACCGTCGGCGGAAAAACCATCAAGGTCTTCGCTGAAAAAGATCCGGCCGCGCTCCCATGGGGTTCAGTAGGGGCAGATATCGTTATTGAATCTACCGGCCGATTTACCAAAGCATCGGATGCAAAGAAACATATCGAAGCCGGCGCGAAGAAAGTAATCATTTCCGCACCAGCGACCGATGAAGACATCACCATTGTGATGGGCGTGAATGATAAGTCTTACGACGGAAGTAAGCACCATGTCATCTCTAATGCTTCATGTACAACCAACTGCTTGGCGCCGATGGCGAAAGTTCTCCACGAAAACTTTGGGATCCAACGCGGCTTCATGACAACCGTGCATGCATACACAAACGACCAAGTAATTCTTGATTTCCCTCATAAAGATCTCCGCCGAGCTCGTGCAGCCGCAACCAACATCATTCCAACCTCGACTGGTGCAGCCAAGGCGATTTCGTTGGTGCTACCTGAACTCAAAGGAAAATTAGATGGTTACGCGCTACGCGTCCCAACTCCTACCGGCTCAATCACCGACCTCACTGTTGAACTTGCTAAAGAGGTAAGCGCGGCTGACGTCAATGCGGCAATCAAAAAAGCAGCAGAGGGTGAACTCAAAGGAATCTTGCTGTACACCGAAGATCCCATCGTCTCAACCGATATCGTGACTGATCCACATTCATGTATTTTCGATGCTGGCATTACCAAAGCAATTGGCAACACGGTAAAAGTTGCTGGCTGGTATGACAATGAATGGGGTTATTCAAATCGCCTCGTTGATCTCGTCTCGTTGGTAGGTCGCTCGCTCTAATGTCGGTTGCTTCGACGGGTTTAGACGCGTTGAATCTTCGCGGTAAACGAGTTTTTCTGCGCTGCGATCTCAATGTGCCATTAAAAGATGGCGTCATTACTGATGATGGGCGAATTCGCGCATCGTTACCAACAATCAACGCGCTAGTAGAGGCTGGCGCATCGTTAATTATCTGCGCACATTTGGGTCGACCAAAAGGTGAACGAAAACCAGAACTCTCACTTGCACCGGTAGCGATACGACTGAGTGAATTGCTGCAACGCCCAGTTCGATTTGTTCCGGATGTTGTAGGGCCGGAAGCAGAACGAGCTGCACAGGAACTCTCTGATAATTCACCTACTGGTAACGGTGGCATAGTTCTTTTAGAGAACGTTCGTTACGAATCTGCCGAAACGAGTAAGGATGAAGCAGAGCGGAAAACGTTTGCCACGAAGTTAGCGAGCTTCGCTGATTTTTATGTGGGAGATGGCTTTGGAGCGGTTCATCGAAAACACGCCTCGGTCTATGAAGTGCCGCAATTATTGCCACATGCAGCGGGCAAACTCGTCACTGCTGAAGTTGATGTATTAAAAAAACTTACCGAAACTCCGGCTCGCCCTTATGGCGTCATTCTTGGGGGAGCAAAAGTTGCAGACAAAATCGGTGTGATCTCCAATTTATTGGAGAAAGTAAATGTGATGGCTATCGGCGGTGGCATGGTTTTCACTTTCTTGGCTGCGCAAGGAAAAGAAATCGGAACCTCGCTCGTTGATAGCGATTCGCTCGAAACCGTCAAAGAGTTGATGTCGCGAGCGAGCGCACTCGGAGTCGAATTGCTGCTACCAACAGATATTGTGGTCGCGCCACAATTTGCAAATGAAAAGCCAACACTTGTAAGCGTGGATGAAATGCCGAAAGATCAGATGGGGCTAGATATCGGACCGCAATCTTCTGCTCGTTTTGCGGAAGCTATTCGTCGCTGCAAAACAGTTTTTTGGAATGGCCCAATGGGTGTCTTTGAATTCTCACATTTTGCGGACGGAACTCGCGTCGTTGCACAGGCGCTGACCGAAGTTCAAGGTCTCGCGGTTGTTGGTGGCGGAGATTCAGCTGCAGCAGTTCGCGCACTAGGATTTAAAGATTCGCAGTTCGGCTATATCTCAACCGGTGGTGGCGCATCGCTGGAATATTTAGAAGGTAAGGAATTGCCAGGGTTAAAAGCTCTGGGCCTCTAAAGAACGAAAGGACACCATGTCACGTAAGCCATTAATCGCTGGCAATTGGAAGATGAATCTCAATCATCTTGAAGCGATTGCGGTCGCGCAAAAGCTTGCGTACTCGATTGAAGATCGTGAATACGATGCGGTCGATATCACCATCATCCCGCCATTTACAGATATTCGTTCCATCCAAACACTAATCGACGGAGATCGATTACGACTTACCTACGGCGCACAAGATCTCTCGCCGGAAAACTCAGGCGCTTTCACTGGTGATATCTCCGGATCGATGTTGAGCAAATTAGGTTGCACCTTTGTTTTAGTGGGGCATTCGGAACGTCGCGCCATTCATCATGAGAGCGATGAACTACTTAATCGAAAAATCAAAGCAGCGCTCGCACATGAATTAACTCCGATTTTCTGTATTGGAGAAGAACTTTCCATTCGAGAAGCTGGTACGCATGTTGAATTTGTTCTTAATCAAGTTCGAGCCGGTTTAAAAGGATTTCACAAACCAGATTTGAAGAAAATTGTTTTTGCGTATGAACCAGTCTGGGCAATTGGAACGGGTAGAACTGCCACGCCTGAAGATGCACAAGAAGTTTGTACCGCGATTCGAGGCGAGTTGAAGAAAATTGGCAGCGATGAAATCGCAGAGAATGCACGCATTCTTTACGGTGGCTCAGTGAAGTCAGCCAATATCGTCGACATCATGCGCCAGCCGGACGTCGATGGTGCACTGGTAGGCGGAGCGAGCCTTGACCCTGAAGAGTTTGCCCGCATCTGCAAGTTTCATCGGGTATCCTGACGCCCGTGAAATTAGCGCTCTCAATAATTCTTATCATCACCAGCGTTCTGATGATCATGCTCGTTCTTCTCCATAAAGGAAAAGGATCGGGACTTTCAGATCTCTTTGGTGGTGGCGTCTCTTCCACTTACGGCGGATCTTCTGTAGTCGAACGAAACCTTGATCGAATTACGATCGTGGTAGGCGGACTCTGGTTCGCTGCTGTAGTGGCATTAAGTTTGGTATTGAAGTAAGAGTTAAAAAGTAAGGAGAGAAAATGGCCGGTGGTAGCGCAATTCGCGGATCGCGTGTTGGTGCAGGTCCAATGGGAGAAGCCGAACGCGGCGAAGCAATCGCTCGCTTTCGAGTTTCTTACTGGTGCCTTAACGGTCATGAAACAAAACCATCATTTGCCGAAGATGGCACGGTTGCAATTCCAGATGAATGGGATTGCCCACGATGCGGTTTCCCAGCTGGACGAGATAAGAACAACCCGCCTAGCCCACTTAAGAATGAGCCATACAAAACTCACCTTGCTTACGTGAAAGAGCGACGGACGGAAGCAGAAGCCACAAAGATTCTCTCCGATGCTTTGAAAAAACTTCGCGGCGACGACGAAGAATAAAGAAGAATAAATTTAGTTTTAAAGTGATCTCGCTGCATTAAGCAGTTGAGCGATTCCAGTTTTTCGATCTCGCAGGTGAAATCTCACGACTGGTAATTGACGTTTTGCTAACGCTTCGCAATCACCGAGCGCTTGTGCCATTTCAAGGGTTGCAAAACTATAGGGAACACCTGGAATCTCCACATCGTTTCCAACCGCACCAGTGATAGAGATAAAGCCACCAACTTGCGGACCACCTTTATGAAATTGTCCGGTCGAATGAAGAAAGCGTGGCCCCCAACCAAAAGTAACTGGAGCGTTGAATGGAGTGGCAAGGAGATTTCGAATTTCTGCAATCTCACTATCGCCCATGCGATTGAGATAAGCCATTACTGCGATAAAACTTTCAGCTTGCATTTTCTTGAGGGCTGCAAGAACAGTTGTTTCACCTGAATCAGAATAGATTTCAATAACACCGTCAATCGCTGATGGCTCGGGCGAGTGAACTTTTCCATCGTGCCATCGATCAAGTAGTGCAAGGGTTTGAGTCTTTGCCTCCGTGACATTGGGTTGATTGAACGGATCAACTTTGAGCAGATAACCCAAGAGAGCAGTTACCCACTCCCAAAAAATAAATTGCGCTCCAAGTGGCCCAACGATTGATGCAACTCCGGAACCATCGAATGTCACAACCGGATGGCCACCGCCAACTGGTTCATCTACGGAATTGAGAACAACCGGCAAAAGTCCTCTGCCATCTTTTCCGGTCGATTCAGCGATGAGTTGTTCGATCCAATCGCTGATGCCTGGCACATTGCTACCTCTGTCAGTGAAACCAACATAGGGCAGCGTCGCAAACGCAAGCGCTGCTTTCACAACTGGCGACGAGGCGTTGGTAAATTCTCTGCTCGCTTCTAGCGCATCATCGAGAAGTACCGAGACATCGATTCCAAGTAATGCGCTTGGAGTTAAACCAAATGCGCTCAGCGCGCTAAATCGCCCACCAACATGTGGGTCAGCATTAATAACTTTCAATCCATCAGCGCGGGATTGAAGATCTAATGGCGAGCCAGGATCTGTAACGATGACAATGTGGTCAGCTGGGCTCAAGCCTGCTTGATGAAGCGCTTCGACAAAGAAACTTTTCTGAGACGCAGTTTCAATTGTTGAACCAGATTTTGAACCGATAACTATTACCGAGTGCGATAAATCTTTGGGGAGCGAATCCAGAACTTGTAAGGGATCGGTGCTATCAAGAACAGTGAGTTTCTTTCCGTACGTTGCAGCGATGACTTCCGGCGCGAGTGATGACCCACCCATTCCGCAGAGAATGACTGAGTTAAGTTGATGTTCGCGCGCCCACGCAGAGAGCGCATCGAGTTGCGGGAGTAATTGGCGCGAACTTTCCGGCAGATCTATCCAATTGAGTCTGATTTTTGCCTCAGGGGCTGCTGCGTCACCCCAAATCATCGAATCTTTCGCGGCTAACCGGGTGGCGATATCACGAAGGTGTGCAAACTCCGAACTCTCCGAAGATACTGCTGAGAATAACGAGCCGTTAAGCGTGATCACCGCTCGCAACTTTCTCAACAACGTCTATGAGTTGCAACCATGGCGTCACAAATTTCGCCAAACCTTCCTGTTCTAACTTAGCCGCAACTTCATCAAGATCAATACCGAGTTGTGCGAGTGCAGCAATATCTGCTCGTGATTGTTCTAGCGAGGCCGAAATACTCTCGCCACGAATATCGCCATGATCTGCGACGGCATCAAGAGTGCTCTCCGGCATTGTGTTCACCGTTTCTGGCGCAACTAATTCAACAACGTAACGATCATCGGAATACGATTTATCTTTTACACCAGTTGACGCCCATAAAGGTCGCTGGATATGTGCGCCATGAAGTGCTAACGAAATCCATTGCGGGGTTCGTTTCATCTCGAGGAACGCTTCATAAGCCAAGTGCGCATTTGCGATTGCAGCTCTACCAAGAAGATGTGAATGGCCATCCTGCTTCAGTCGAGCATCGATCTCGGTATCAACTCGGCTGACAAAGAAGGAGGCTACGGAGTGAATATCATGAAGTGGCAAACCTAGAGCGTGGCGACGTTCTAAGCCGGCAACGAAGGCAGCAAAGACTTCACGGTATCGAGCAACAGAGAAAATAATTGTTACGTTAACGCTTATTCCCGCGGCAATAAGTTCGGTGATGGCCGGTAAACCTTCGACCGTTGCTGGAACTTTAATAAGGACATTCGGTCGCGCGACCAACTGCCAGAGTTCTTTCGCTTGCTCAATTGTTTGTGCGGTATCCCGAGCCAAGCGGGGATCAACTTCGATACTGACCCGACCATCAACACCATGTGAAGCCAAGAATACTTTCTGCAATTGATCACAGGCGCTCTGGACATCGCTCACCGTCAAATGAGTAATGATTTGCTCCGCATTATTTCCTTGCGCAGCTAATTTTTTGATATCGGCAGCATAAAGCGTTGAGGTACTGATAGCTTGCGAAAAGATTGCCGGATTAGTTGTCACTCCAACTACAGATTTTTCTTCTATTAATCGCGCTAATGAATGCGGCGCAGTCGAGTTAATTAATCGGTCGCGCGAAAGATCATCGAGCCAGATTGACGTCCCAGCCTGAGAAAGTGAAACAAGTCGATGGCTCATTGCTATCGTGACATCGCGCGTCGCGCTGCGGCAACAACGTTCTCGACCGTAAAACCAAATTCAGCAAAGAGTTTTTGATAGGAAGCAGAAGCGCCGAAATGTTCAATGGAAATTATTTCGCCACTGTCGCCAACGAACTCTCGCCACCCTTGCGCAATTCCGGCTTCGATACTTACTCGAGCTTTAATGCTCGGTGGCAGAACACTGGCTCGGTAATTTTCTGGTTGCGCCGCAAACCATTCCAAGCACGGAGCACTCACTACTCGAGTAGGAATATTTTCCTTTTCAAGTTCGGATTGAGCGGAGAGCGCCAGCGCAACTTCGGAACCGGTTGCAATCAAAATAACTTGGGGAGTAGTCGATGCTTCTTTGAGAATGTAAGCACCGTTTCTTACGCCATTTGCATCAGCGATGCCAGAACCTTTTCGTTCACTTTCTCGTTCAAAGACGGGCAGGTTCTGTCGGGAGAGGAGGAGTCCAACTGGTTCGCGTCGTCGAATAATTTCAGCCCACGCAAAAGCAACTTCATTTGCATCGGCTGGTCGAATCACACTCAGCCCAGGTATCGCTCGAAGCGCTGCAGCATGTTCGACTGGTTGATGCGTCGGGCCATCTTCACCTAAACCAATGGAGTCATGAGTCCATACATAAGTAACCGGGAGTTTCATCAGCGCAGAGAGACGAACCGCACCGCGCATGTAATCGCTGAAGACTAAGAATGTTCCACCAAATGGCCGCGTTAATCCATGGAGCGCTACGCCATTCATGATTGCGCCCATTGCATGCTCACGGATTCCAAAGTGAATGATGCGACCGTACGGGTTAGCGCCTTTCATGCCACTGCTTTTCGGCAAGAACGAACCGCCATGTTCAATGGTGGTGTTATTACTCTCCGCTAAATCTGCAGAGCCACCCCAGAGTTCTGGTAATTGCGACGCTAGGGATTGCAGCGTATCGCCGGATGCTTTTCGAGTCGCGATCTCTTTCGATGATTGTGCAGTTGAAGGGAATATCGGAAGTGATTTTTCCCAGTTCGCTGGTAACTCTTGTGATAACAATCGTTTCAATAAAGCAGCTCTATCAGGGTTTTGCGATTGCCATTCAGAAAAATTCTTCTGCCATGCGCTTTTAATGTCTGCGCCTCGTACTTTAACCTGGCGAACATGGGCGAGTACTTCATCAGGGACATCAAAACTCTTAGCAGGATCTAGTCCCAATTCAATTTTCGTTGCGGCAACTTCATCTGCACCAAGCGCTGATCCATGGGATTTTGCAGTATTTCGAGCGGTTGGCGCTGGCCACGCGATAATTGTTTTGAGTCGAATTAACGTTGGTTTATTTCGCTCATTCATTGCATCGCTCATTGCTTTGTCGAGTGCAACTCGATCGACATCACCATTTGATAACGCTGCTACATCGATAACGTTCCAGCCATATGCACGATAACGAGCCGAGACATCTTCCGTAAAAGCTAAATGCGTATCGCCTTCAATGGAGATTCGATTATCATCGTAAATAACTTTGAGATTACCTAACGCTTGTACGCCGGCGAGTGATGATGCTTCTGCGCTGACACCTTCTTCGAGATCGCCATCGGAACAGATCACCCAGATGTTGTGATCAAATGCGCTTTCACCATCTGCGCACTCGGGATCAAAAAGTCCTCGTTCATATCGAGCCGCCATCGCCATTCCAACTGCGTTCGCAACTCCTTGTCCGAGTGGACCAGTCGTTGTTTCAACACCGGCAGTGTGACCATATTCCGGATGGCCTGGCGTTAGCGATCCCCATGTTCTAAAACTTTGCAGATCTGATAACTCAACGCCATAACCGCTAAAGAAGAGTTGGGTATAGAGAGTCATCGAAGAATGTCCGCACGAGAGAATGAATCGATCGCGTCCAATCCATTGCGGATCGCTGGGATCATGGCGGAGAAATTTCTGGAAAAGTAAATACGCAACTGGCGCCAGCGACATTGCGGTGCCGGGATGGCCATTGCCAACTTTTTGAACTGAATCCATTGCGAGCGCGCGCGCAACTTTTACAGCGCGGTCATCAAGTTCGCTCCAGTTCATCGATGAAAGACCCTTCCTTGAATAGCCAGTTGAGTTGCGGCAAGCCAGACCAACGTTGCGCCAATTAAGTGCGCTGCGACGATCAATTCGGGAAGGCCAGTGAAGTATTGAACATAACCAATCAACCCTTGCGCCAGCACGACACCCAGAAAGATGCTTGTTCTTCGTGTAATTGTGGCTTGTGTTTCACCGCTCTCACCTAAGCGAAGTGCGATAAGTAATCCGATGGTCAGAAAGATCAGCGCAATCACCATATCGGCATGGAGAATTGAAATAGTGCGAGGATCCAAACCGGTTCGAGGCGCTTTGATATCACCGGCATGCGGGCCAGAGCCGGTCACGATGGTGCCAACGGTAATAACGAGGAAGGTAAGAATGACCAGCGCTCGCGCAGTGAGAGTAGGAATTCTTTGCAGGTGAAAACTCGGTGCATTGATCGCTCGAGCGCGCAAGAGCGAAGCGCCAGCGATAAGAAAGATGGAGAGGATGAAATGGCTAGCAACCGCATAGGGATTGAGATGCGTCAGTACAGTGATTCCACCGAGCACACCTTGGCCAAGGATTCCCAGAAGTTGGAAGAGTGATAAGAGAAATAATTCTCGCCGTCGAAGCTTGAGCACATATGCGATGGTGGCGAGGGCTGCGAAGAAGAGCGCAAAGGTAAGTAACCGATTTCCAAATTCAATCCATGCGTGAAGTGGACCTTCCACTTGATGTGGCGTTGGCGTATATGAACCAGGTGTGCACTCTGGCCAGGTCGGACAACCAAGCCCAGATCCCGTGAGACGTACTGCGCCACCGGTAACGATCAAGGCGCATTGGAGAAAGAGCAGGAGAGTAAAGAGGAATCTCCCTACCTTCGACATGGCGCAACCCTATTAGCGAGGCCTCGGAAATCCTTCAATTGGCGCGGTTGGCCGAATTACGCAACAATAATGTTGTGAAAATAGCCAAGGCGCCGGTACGAGAACTTTCGACTCGGGAAGCCCTAGCGCGTTCCATTTTGCAATCAGGGCCTCTGACGGCCGTTGCGCTCGCAGAGCAACTTCACATCACGCCAGCTGGAATTCGCCGCCATCTTGATGCGCTGGTTGAAGAAGGAATTTTGGAAGCGCGCGAGCCGTACCCATCTCAACAAAACCAACGTGGTCGCGGTCGACCATCGAAAGTATTTGTGATGACCGATGCCGGACGTGAGAAGTTCGAACACTCTTATGACGATTTAGCAGTGCATGCGCTGAAATTTATGTCGCAGAAAAATGGTCAACAGATGGTGAAGGAATTTGCACATGCTCGCGCACAAGAGATAGCGCGGAAAATTCAAAAAAATTTAGCACAATCGAGAAGTCAGAGAGAGAAAATCAAAGTACTCGCGAACGAGTTAACGAATGAAGGTTACGCAACAACGGTGCAACAACGAGCCCACGGTGAAGAGATTTGTCAGCACCATTGCCCAGTGGCACATGTCGCGGCTGAATTTCCAGAAATCTGCGAAGCCGAGACCGAGATATTTTCCCAAGTTTTAGGGACGCACGTTCAGCGGTTAGCGACCATCGCGCATGGTGATGGTGTGTGTACGACTTTCGTACCTAATGGAAATTCCCCACAAGCACGATCATCAAAAAAACAACAACCTCACGGAGAACGAAAGAAAGCGGCGGCACAATGACACAGATCGCACATCCAGAACTCGAAGGCATTGGTAAGTATGAGTATGGCTGGTCAGATAAGAATGATGCTGGCGCTAATGTCCAACGCGGTCTCAATGAAGATGTCGTTCGCGATATCTCAGCGAAGAAGAATGAGCCACAGTGGATGCTCGATCTTCGTCTTAAAGGTTTAGCGCTCTTCGATAAGAAACCCATGCCACATTGGGGCTCAGATTTATCGGGTATTCACTTTGACACCATTAAGTACTTTGTTCGCTCAACCGAGAAACAAGCAACGACCTGGGAAGAGTTGCCGGAGGATATTAAGAATACGTATGACCGACTTGGTATCCCTGAAGCCGAGAAGAATCGCCTTATTGCAGGTGTTGCAGCGCAGTATGAATCAGAAGTTGTTTATCACTCGATTCGTAAAGATCTTGAGGAGCAAGGCGTGCTCTTTCTTGATACCGATACTGCACTCAAAGAGCACGAAGAGATTTTTAAAGAATATTTCGGAACAGTCATTCCCGTCGGCGATAACAAATTTGCAGCGCTTAACACCGCGGTCTGGTCTGGTGGATCCTTTGTCTACGTTCCCAAGGGTGTCCACGTGGAAATTCCACTTCAAGCTTACTTCCGAATCAACACGGAAAATATGGGACAGTTTGAACGTACTTTGATTATTGCCGATGAAGATTCCTATGTGCATTACGTTGAAGGCTGTACTGCACCAATCTATTCATCCGACTCTCTTCACTCGGCTGTAGTTGAAATCATTGTGAAGAAGAACGCACGTGTTCGATATACAACCATTCAAAATTGGTCAAATAACGTATACAACCTCGTTACTAAACGCGCAGTATGTCAAGAAGGTGCGACTATGGAGTGGATTGATGGAAACATCGGCTCCAAAGTAACGATGAAATATCCAGCGGTATTTCTCATGGGCGAGCACTCCAAAGGTGAGACGCTCTCTATTGCCTTTGCCGGCGAAGGTCAGCATCAGGATGCGGGCGCAAAGATGGTCCACGCAGCGCCACACACCTCATCAACAATCATCAGCAAATCAGTTGCGCGCGGCGGAGGGCGAACCTCCTACCGCGGCTTAGTTAAAGTCGAAGAAGGAGCGCATCACTCCAAGAGCACAGTCAAATGCGACGCACTTCTCGTCGACACAATTTCGCGATCAGATACCTATCCCTATGTAGATGTGCGCGAAGATGATGTTCAGATGGGGCACGAAGCAACCGTTTCAAAAATCAGCGATGATCAGCTCTTCTATTTGATGTCACGCGGACTCTCCGAAGATGAAGCGATGGCGATGATTGTTCGTGGTTTTGTCGA
>CAXBQM010000004.1:0-32833 GCA_963978235.1 uncultured bacterium
ACATTTACATTTATTACTCCAGATTCTGGCGAATATATTTGGAACTGCGAATTTCCATGCGGAGATGGCAGCATGGCCAGATTCGGCGCTGCGATGTCAACACAGGGATACATGTCAGGTCATATGGTGATCGATGAAAGCGCAAAAGCATGACGCAATTTGAAGTTCAAAATCAATTAAAAGAACCTTGGTGGAAACGTAAAGATGTTCAGATCACAGGAGTTTTGTGGTTAATTTTATCGGTTGGCATTGGTGTAATAGCTGGAGAAATAATTCGCCGAACGATGGGCGCACCAGCTTCAGATGTCATGGCGGAAACTATCAAGATGATGCAAATTTTTACTTGGGTGTCAGCCCCAGTCGCCGGATTCGTCGGAGCAATTTGTTTAAAGAGTCTTGCGACAAAAAGACATTACGGTGACAACCCACCAGAAGAAGCTGACCACCAAATAGAAAAGGCTCCAAGAGCTGCCGCGGTGTGGATTGTGGTTTCAAGTCTCTTGTGTCTGTTTGCCTTAGTTTTTGGATTAATCATTATGCAAGAAGATTCTAAAATGTTGCAAGAACGTGCAGCGATTCATGTAAATGTGCAAGGAAATCAGTGGATTTGGAATTACAACTATCCGGATAATCAAGTTAGATCTAATGAACTTTATTTGCCAGTAAATTAACCAGTAGTTTTTAAAGTCACATCAAACGATGTGAAGCATTCTTTCTGGATCGTACAGATGGGTATAAAAGTTGATGCAAACCCAGGTTATGTCACTGAAGTAACAGTAACTCCAAATCGAATCGGGAATTTTGATGTTAGGTGTGCAGAGTTATGTGGATTGCTGCATGCCTATATGCAAAATCAAGTACATGTCGTAAGCAAAGCAGATTACGACGCCTGGTTGATTAGCCAAGGAGGTAATGCATAATGTCTGCAACTCTACAATCGGCAACTCATAGCGGCTCTACGAAGAAGTCAGCGTTGATTGAACGTTTAAATGTTTGGACAGCGTTTGCGTTCGGCATCCTCGGCGCAGTGATTACTTATGTCATTGCAAATAAATTACTGGGTGAAGATACCGATGAGATGTTGATTCACAATCGCCATGATGCGTTGATCCTCTGGACCATGATTGGCTGGTTTGTCGGATTCATGTTTGGAATTGGTGCGCTTATTGGCCCATTCCGCTGGCTTGCTGGCAAAGATTTAACGTGGGATGAGCAGATGTTCTACGCCGGCAAAGATATGGGTATCAAACGTTATTTCCGATTCACCACTGATCACAAAGTAGTTGGCATCCAATATCTCGTTATCACCATGGTGATTTTTGGCGTCGGTGGAATTTTGGCGATGTTAATACGTACAAATCTCGGCACCCCTGAAGGCGGCTGGTTATCGCCACAGGCATATAACGCAGTAGTTGGAATTCACGGAATCATCATGATTGTCGGAACCATCATCATGGTGACCGGTCCATTTGGAAACTTCATCATGCCAATCATGATTGGCGCTCGTGACATGGCGTTTCCTCGACTCAATGCGTTGAGTTTCTGGTTAATTGTTGCGGCAATCCCACCAATTCTCTCTGCATTCTTCTTAGGTGGAATTACAACGGGTTGGTCTGCTTATGAACCACTTGCGTCACAAGCGCCGGCCGGTATGAACGGTTACATCATGTTCATTTGTATCTTTGCACTTTCAACCATGGTCGCCGGTGCAAATATCACGGCAACTGTGATTCGGATGCGCGCAAAAGGTATGACATGGAATCGCACACCGATTTTCGTCTATGGAACTGTTGCCTCAGTTGCACTCGCGTTGCCAGCATTTCCAGTCTTCTTTTTATCGCAGGTGATGTCAGGTCTCGATCGAGGTATGGGAACAGTTTTCTATAACCCTCGAATGGGTGGAAGTGGTTGGCTCTACGAAAATCTTTTCTGGTTAATGGGCCATCCCGAAGTTTATGTGATTTTGATTCCGGCAGTTGCAGCGCTACTTGAAATGGCACCGGTATTTACTCGTCGGCCACTTTTCAGTTTCAATGTTGCAGTACTTGGAATCGCAGGTATCGCAGGACTCAGTGCGCTGGTATGGGCTCACCATATGTATATCAGTGGTTGGGCACCGCTCCTTAATGCACCATTTATGTTAACGACGGAATTGATTTCTATTCCAACCGGAATGCTCTTCTTAGTATTAGTGGGCACTCTCTGGCGAGGTAGACAATGGATGACCGTGCCATTGGCATCGATTTATGCGCTGCTATGGAACTTTATGATCGGTGGCATCACCGGGATTTATCTCTCCGATGTGCCACTTGATGGCCAACTCCACGGAACGATGTTCGTCACTGCTCATTTCCATTACACATTGATGGGAGCTGGATTAACGGGCGCGCTCGCATCTATTTCATATTGGTTCCCAAAGATGACAGGGCGAATGTTGGATCGTTCACTTTCCTGGGCATCTTTCTGGCTGGTGCAACTTGGATTCAACGTTGCATTTATGGGCATGTTCTTAGTTGGACTTGCCGGACAACCACGTCGCGTCGAGGCATATAACTCGATGTACAACACTGGAAATCTAGTCACAACAATCGGCGCATACGCGATCATGGCGGGAATGTTGGTTTTGCTCTGGGCCGTAATCTCTTCATGGCGAAGTGGCGCGAAAGCATCAGCTAACCCATGGCATGCGCAAACTCTGGAATGGCAGGTTCCAACACCAGTTCCATTAGAAAATTTCGCGACATTGCCAACAGTCACAAGCGATCCATATCGATACGGAAAGGCGGGATCATGAGCCACGATGTAGCGCATGCTCACCATGAACATCCAGATGTCGTAGGAAGCAGAAATCGACTCGGAGTAGTTCTACTTCTCGTTGCTGATATCGCTTTTGCATTGAGTGTTCTCTTTGTGTACTTCTATCTCAAGCAACAAAATGTGAACGATATGTGGTTGCCACGTGCCAAGGGTGAAGAACCAGGCGTTGAACCAGTTTCGAGTTTAGGTGCTTGGTATATCTGCGCAATCGTAGGAGTTGGTTTGCTCCTTAATTCATATGCACTCAAAGGTGCAAAACTAAGAAACCATGCACAAATAATGTTAGGGACTGGACTCGCTTTTGCAATCTCGATAGTTGCGCTGGTTTATCAGATTCAACAGATGTCTCGCGTTGAATTTGATGCGCGAATGGGAGCCTATGCCTCAAGTTATTTCCTCATTGCGATATTAAACGTTGTGCATATCCTGCTCACAGCGTTTATTGCGCTAGGAAATTGGAATCGTGGCCGGCTTGGTCTCTATGAGAAAGATCATTGGCATTTAGCGATTTCACATGTCTGGTGGATCTGGATGACAGTATCTGCTGGGTTAGGCGCATTTGCACTTTCTTTCTAGTAATTACGTAGTAACTGCAGTACTTCCGTTAGCGCAATGGAGCTCTCGCATTACCGTAATTGCTGTTCTTGCCGTACTTCTGCATACCGTCTATTTCCAAGACAGTAGAGAGAATTCGTCACGTTCAATAAATGAACGAGTAATAAGTAACACGGCACGAAATATCATTTCTGGCCTCGCCATAGCCTGGTCAGTTTCAACGTTGTTTTTTTTGATTCTCAAACTTGCCACCATCTTCGAAGGGTCTATTAACGACGTACTCACTGATTTAGGAATTCTCAGAACATTTATTGTGGAAGTGAGAACAGGCCAGGCAATTTTTCTGCAAGTTTTGGCAGGGTTCATCATTGCTATCTGGGCACAACTCGCCACATCTCATATTGGTCTTCGAGTCTTAACACTTTTTACGGTCATATCGCTTTTACCACCGGCACTTACTGGCCATGCTGGGAGTAGTTCGTTGCATCAACTTGCAGTGACAAGTTGGGGTCTACATATCGCTGCTATTTCATTGTGGAGCGCTGGCATTGCTTCGTTAATCTATTCAGGTTTTTATGAGCCTGAAAAAATTTTCAATCGTGGCAAGAAATTTAGTAATTTTGCGCTGTTATGTTTCATAGTCACAATAGTTAGTGGTGTTGCAAATTCGTATGTCAGAATTTCGTTTTTTAGTAACCTCCTGGCAAGTACATATGGCAAACTTTTAATAGGCAAGATATTTATTCTGCTTATTGTGATGATTTTTGGCGCTTTCTATAGGAAGCGAATATTCTCAATGTCAACACACATTCAAATTTTCCATCGGCTTCTTAGCCTTGAATTATTTATGATGGCGCTCGCGATAATGCTTGGTGTATTACTCAGTTCGACCTCTTTTCCGCGTCCGGTTTAACCAACAATCGCTCAAACCTGAATTTGTGAGGTGGTTCTGAGAGGATAGCCGCATGCGCGAGATAGTTATCCTGGGATCGACCGGATCTATTGGCGTGCAAGCGTTAGAGATTGTTGCGGCCCATCCCACAAAATTTAAAGTAGTCGGTCTGAGCGCCGGTTCTCGAAATATTGATCTCTTGATGGAACAAGCGCGTCGGTTTCATGTTCCCATCGTTGCCACCACCGGTGATGCGAGCCGATATAAAAACCAGGGCATTGAGATTATCGATGGTGAAAACTCATCGACGGTATTAGCCGCGCTTACATGCGACATTGTTCTTAACGGAATAACGGGCTCAATCGGATTAGGGCCAACTCTTGCCGCAGTTGCTGCTGGGAATAGTGTGGCGCTGGCGAATAAAGAATCACTTGTGGCTGGTGGCGATTTAGTCACGGCATATGGTCGAGAGAAAATTATCCCGGTTGACTCTGAACACTCCGCACTCTTTCAATGTTTACTTGCAGGACGAATGAGCGATGTTCGTAAAGTTGTACTGACAGCAAGTGGCGGACCATTTAGAGAGCGAAATGATTTAAGTTCGGTAACTGTAAAAGATGCGCTCAATCATCCCACCTGGTCTATGGGCAATGTGGTCACTATTAATTCGGCAACGTTGGTTAATAAAGGTTTAGAAATAATCGAAGCACATCACTTATTTGATTTGCCGTATTCGAAAATCGAAGCAGTAATCCACCCTCAGTCCTATATTCATTCGATGGTGGAGTTCAAAGATGGTTCAACGCTTGCGCAGGCAAGCCCGCCCAATATGAAAGGTCCAATCGCTTACTCGCTTGCATATCCAGAGCGAGTTTCGGAGGCGACCGAACCAATTGACTGGACGCAGAAACATTCCTGGACTTTTGAACCGATAGATAGTGAACGATTTCCAGCAATTGAATTAGCGCGACGTTGTGGTGAATTAGGTGGTGGCACGACTGCGATATTTAATGCCGCAAATGAAGTTGCGGTTGAAGCTTTCCTCGCCGAGAAGATTGCATTTACTGAGATTGTTGAAACGGTCGAAAAAGTCGTTCAGAAACTCGGCGCGAGTGCGCCATCGAGACTTCGAGATCTGGCTGATGTCAGTGCTATTGAGAAAGATGCGCGATCGTTGGCATCAGAATTGTTAGGAGTGTAGGTGGGAATTTTAGGTGTGGTTGCGTTTGTTGTTGGCCTGCTTTTTTCTGTGATGGTTCATGAGTGGGGCCACTACATCACGGCCGTGAAATTTAGAATGAAGGTAACCGAATTCTTTCTTGGCTTTGGCCAACGAATCTGGTCGTTCCAACGCGGGGAGACGGAATTTGGATTGAAAGCAATTCCAGCCGGTGGTTATTGCAAAATAGTTGGAATGTCACCGCAAGAAGAGTTAAGTGAAGATGATCATGCGCGAGCGTTTTATAAAGCGCCAGTATTAAAGAAGTTAATCGTGTTGGGTTCAGGTGCGTTCCTCCATTTTGTGCTGGGCGTACTTTTTATCGCGCTCCTTGTCGGTGGTGTTGGACTCAATCAATCTCTGCCAAATGTCGAATCCGTTGTGCCGTGTATTACGACATCTGAGAAGTGCACCGCTACCGATCCGATATCGCCCGCGCAATTGGCTGGAATAAAAGTTGGCGATGAAATAGTTGGCGTGAATGGAAATAAAGCTAACTGGAACGATATTGTGAAAGTAATTCGCGCGAATGCGAACCGCGAAATTTCCTTAATTGTTTCGACAAATAGCGAAGAACGAACCATCACAGTGACACCGCACGAAATCACGGTTGATGGTAAAAGTTGGGGAATTATTGGCGTGCAGACCGCAACCGGAATGGTTCGAGAAAATCTGCCAAATACAGTAATCCGTACCGCTCAAGTCACAACGTTCTTTTTCAAAGGCTCACTTCAAGCGCTGGTTTCATTACCCACAAAAATTCCATCGCTCGTAAGACAGACTTTTTTTGGCGAGCAGCGTGATTCAAATGGCTTAGTAGGAATAGTTGGAGTCGCGCGAGCTTCGGCTCAAACTGCAAATAGCGGCGCGCTTTCCCTTCGAGAAAAAATTGCCACATTTCTTCTGATCATCGCCTCACTCAATATCTTTGTTGGCATATTTAACTTAATTCCAATATTGCCGCTTGATGGTGGACATATGGCGGTAGCAGTTGTTGAAGCCATTCGGCGGCGGATAGCACGGGCACAAGGAAAGCCGGATCCGGGGCCGATCGATGTTGAGAAATTAACGCCCATCACACTCGTGGTTTTTGTAGGGCTCTCAGCTCTTACCTTGTTATTACTTGCAGCCGATATTTTCAATCCGATTGATTTGAATCTGTAGGGCAGAATAGGGCTGTGACCAACTTAGGAATGCCGAGCGCGCCGCTTCAAGTATTAGCGCCACGACGTAAATCCAAACAATTAAAAGTTGGCAACGTTCTTGTAGGTGGCGATGCGCCAGTAAGCGTGCAATCAATGTGTACAACGTTGACTGCCGATGTGAACTCAACGTTGCAACAGATCGCAGAACTTACAGCCTCGGGCTGTCAGATTGTCCGCGTTGCAGTTCCTAGCCAAGATGATGCTGATGCGCTCGCCCAGATTGCTAAGAAATCTCAGATTCCCGTCATTGCTGATATTCATTTTCAACCAAAATATATTTTTGCAGCAATTGATGCTGGTTGTGCTGCAGTCCGTGTCAATCCGGGAAATATCAAACAATTCGATGACAAAGTAAAAGAGGTAGCAAAAGCAGCAGGTGATGCTGGAATTCCAATTCGTATCGGCGTTAATGCTGGTTCGCTCGATCCACGATTACTTGCAAAATATGGCAAGGCAACTCCAGAAGCGTTAGTGGAATCAGCGCTCTGGGAGATTGGGCTTTTCGAAGAGCATGGCTTTACCGATATTAAAATTTCAGTCAAACATCATGACCCAGTAACAATGATTAAGGCATATCGATTACTTGCCCAAAAATGTGATTATCCACTTCATTTGGGAGTTACTGAAGCAGGTCCGTTATTCCAAGGAACTATCAAGTCAGCAACTGCATTTGGAGTTCTCCTTGCTGAAGGAATTGGTGACACGATTCGAGTATCACTCTCTGCGCCACCGGTAGAAGAGGTAAAAGTTGGAATCTCGATTTTGGAATCGCTCAATCTTCGTCAGCGAAAATTAGAGATTGTCTCCTGCCCATCGTGCGGACGAGCACAAGTTGATGTCTATACCTTGGCCGAGAAAGTGCAAGCAGGGCTACAAGGTATGACGGTGCCACTACGCGTTGCGGTGATGGGTTGCGTTGTTAATGGACCGGGGGAAGCACGGGAAGCAGATCTTGGCGTTGCATCAGGAAATGGCAAAGGTCAGATTTTCGTGAAAGGTGAAGTCATCAAGACGGTGCCAGAAGCACAAATTGTTGAAACGTTAATTGAAGAAGCGATGCGCCTAGCAGAGGAGATGGAAGCGGCAGGTGTCGGCTCAGGTGAGCCATCTGTCGAGATAAAGTAGATAAAGTACGCGCATGTTGCGAATGTCCTCACTCTTTCTTCGCACACTTCGCGATGATCCGGCTGATGCTGAAGTTGCTAGCCATAAATTATTAGTTCGCGCAGGTTATGTCCGACGAATTGCAGCCGGCGTATATTCCTGGTTACCACTTGGTTACATCATCTATCGAAATATTGAACGCGTTGTACGAGAAGAGATGGATGCGGCGGGATTTCAAGAAGTTCACTTCCCAGCGCTGCTTCCGAAAGAACCGTACGAGCGAACAAATAGATGGGCAGAGTACGGTCCAGATCTTTTTCGCTTACAAGATCGCAAAGGTGGCGATTACTTACTAGGACCAACTCACGAAGAGATGTTTACCTTGATGGTGAAAGGTGAATATTCGTCATATAAAGATCTGCCGCTTTCTATCTATCAAATTCAAACAAAATATCGCGATGAACCACGGCCACGCAGTGGAATTATCCGTGGTCGAGAATTTGTGATGAAAGATTCCTACTCATTTGATGTTGACGATGCTGGGTTAGAAGTCTCGTATGAGAAACATCGCCAGGCGTATATCAAAACGTTTGATCGATTGGGATTGAAGTACAACATCGTGAAAGCAATGTCCGGCGCGATGGGCGGATCGCGATCGGAAGAGTTTCTTGCACCATGTCCTACTGGTGAAGATACCTATGTCCTCTGCGAAAAATGTGGGTATGCCGCAAACGTGGAAGCGATGACAACTCCAGAAGTAAAAGGTGACACCACTACACCGCCAGCGATAGAAGTACTTGATACGCCAAATACTCCAACCATCGATTCATTAGTTGATGTGATGAATGCGAAATTTGGACCAGGACATAAAGCTTCTGATACGTTAAAAAATATTCTCCTGATTGCAGATGGGGAAGCGATTTCAGTACTTGTTCCAGGTGATCGAGAAGTTGATGTCAAACGAGTGCAAGCAAATCTTCCGGGCGTCAAAGAACTTCGACTCTTTGAAGAAGAAGATTTCGCTAAACGAAAAGAACTTGTTAAAGGATATGTCGGCCCGCAGGATGCAAAGCGGTTTGGATTGAAACTTTATGCCGATCCGCGAATCGCAGTAGGAACGCATTGGATTACCGGTGCGAATCAACTCAACAAACATGCCCGATATGTCACACACGGTAGAGATTTCACGGTTGATGGTTTTATTGAAGCGGTCGAAGTTCGTGCCGGTGATCCGTGTCCGCAATGTCACGCGCCTGTGATTATCGATCGCGCCATTGAAATTGGTCATATTTTCCAACTGGGACGTAAGTACGCTCAAGCACTCGATCTCACCGTTCTCGATGCAGATGGAAAATCTCAAGTTGTCACCATGGGTTCGTATGGCATTGGAGTTTCGCGGGCAGTAGCAGCGGTAGCAGAACAGAGCCATGATGAGATTGGTTTAATCTGGCCGTTAGAAGTTGCGCCAGCGAAAGTGCATATTGTTGCTACAGGGAAAGATGATCTGCCATTTGAAACTGCGGAAAAATTAGCTACCTCGCTTGAAGCGAATGGAATTTCGGTCATGCTCGATGATCGCCGTGAAGCATCACCAGGCGTTAAATTTAAAGATGCAGAACTGATTGGCAATCCGATTATCGTTATTGTGGGTAAAGCCCTTGCTGATGGAAAAGTAGAAGTTCGAATCCGCAAAACTGGCGATAAGCGCGAAGTCGCATTGACCGATGCGATCTCCGAAATTTCTTCGCTGGTTAAATTCCCTAAAAACTAGTGGATATTTCACTTACCACCCTCTTCTTTCTCTTACTGGCATCAGGGTTTGCCGGCTTAGTTGATTCCATGGCGGGCGGTGGCGGGCTTATTCAATTACCTGCGTTATTAGTCGCACTTCCTGATACTGAGACGGCTACGGTTTTGGGAACAAATAAATTGCCATCATTTCTTGGCACAACAACTGCGGCAACAACTTATGTCCGACGCCGTAAACCCGATTGGCGATTAACCTGCGCGATGGCGCTGCCAGCATTTATCGGTTCAATGCTTGGCGCAGCGGTTGCAAGTAATTTCCCCAAAGATGCTGCCCGACCTTTTGTTTTAATTTTGCTTATCGTTGTTGCGCTCTATACCTGGCGTCGCAAAGAGTTAGGGCTCAACGAAAATTTACGATTTGCACGTCAACACACTTTATTGATTGCGCTCATTAGTGGTTTAGCTATTGGTTTTTACGACGGAATATTCGGACCAGGAACTGGCGCATTTCTGATGGTGGTATTGGTAGCCATTATTGGAATGGAGTTTCTTGATGCGACGGTAACGACAAAAATTACAAATTGGGGAACAAATCTCGCAGCTCTTCTTATCTTTGGTTTTCACGGACATATCATCTGGATAATTGGTCTGGTGATGGCGATTTCCAACGTTGCTGGCAATCAGATTGGCGCCCGGCTTGCGCTTCGTGGTGGATCAGGTTTAGTGAGAAGAGCATTCCTTGGTGTCACCCTGATATTGATTATTCGGTTAGCAGTCGATATCTTTAGTTAGTAATACAACTTAACAACAATTGAAAATTAGAGGTTTAGATGGCAACGCGCGAAGAGTTACTTACTTATTTAGCACCGATTGTTCAGAGTGCAACGGCAGTTTTAGAAGATGTCACTATTACTCCGGCTGGTCGAAGCCGCGTTATTTCAGTCATTGTAGATAGCGAGAGCCATAACCTTTCACTTGATGAAGTCACGGGAATTTCCCGAAAAGTCTCAGAAGCGCTCGATAATTTTTCAAAGTTAGACGATAAGCCATTCACTCTCGAAGTTACCTCACCGGGCGTAGATCGCCCTCTTACTGCTGAACGGCATTGGCGTAAAAACATTGGGCGACTTGTAAAAGTCACTTTAAATAATGGGGAAGTAGTGACCGGTCGACTTTCTGCGCTCGATAATTCTGATGTGTCGCTGACTTTGCCGAAGACTGAGCAGAAAATTTCGCGTGCCGAGATTAAACGAGCAGTTATTGAAATTGAATTTAATCGTAAGGCAGGTGCCTAATGCATGTTGATATGAAAGCACTTGAAGCGCTCACTACCGAACGAGATATCTCGCTCGACCGATTAATTCTGGCAATTGAGATTGCAGTAAAAACTGCGTATGCGCAGAGTGAAGAAGCCAAACCATTTGCTCATGCAAAACTTGATCGCGAGACT
This sequence comes from uncultured bacterium, assembly GCA_963978235.1. GTDB lineage: Bacteria > Actinomycetota > Actinomycetes > Nanopelagicales > Nanopelagicaceae > UBA7398. Next base: position 10,992 of record CAXBQM010000004.1, read on the forward strand.
GGCGAAATCAAGATCATCATTCCAACATTTGGTCCAGATGGCGAAAAGATCAGCGATGAGATTGAAGAACTTGGAGCATTTAGCCGAGTTGCCACATCAACTGCGCGGCAAGTAATTAAAGAGAAAATACGAGAATCAAAAGACGCAGAGATTGTTGGTGAATTCACCGCATCGGTGGGCGATATTGTTTCTGGCGTCATTCAACAAGGTCGCGATCAGAAGATGGTCTACGTCAATCTTGGACGCGTTGAAGGTCGAGTGCCCCCACACGAGCAAGTTCCTGGTGAGGTTTACACTCACGGCGAACGTATGAAGTGTTTTGTTGTTGAAGTAAAGCAAGGACCTAAAGGTCCAGAAGTTTTACTTTCTCGAAGTCATCCAGCGCTGGTGAAACAACTTTTTGCACTTGAAGTTCCAGAAATACGCGAACGCGCTGTAGAAATTATGGGTGTAGCTCGTGAAGCAGGTCATCGCACGAAGATTGCCGTTCGTACTCATCGCGCCGGAGTAAGTCCGAAAGGATCACTTATCGGACCAATGGGTGCACGTGCCAGAGCAGTTATGGATGAATTACACGGCGAGAAGATTGATATTGTCGATTGGTCAGAAGATCCCGCAACATATGTCGGTAACGCATTAGCGCCGGCACGAGTATCGAGCGTTGAAGTGGTCAACCTTGATATGCGCTCGGCGAAAGTTGTGGTCCCCGATTATCAACTCTCACTTGCGATTGGCAAAGATGGGCAGAACGCTCGATTGGCTGCTCGTCTTACCGGCTGGCGAATTGATATCCATTCGGATGCGGTAGGGTAAGGGCACTGGCGCATTCGCCCAGTAATAAGGAGCACAAGGCAATGGCACTTTAATGAGCATCGCACGATCATGAGTGGTACAAGAAAATAGGCCACGCGCTCCGATTAAGTAATTAAGAAGAACGCAGGGCCCAGACAGGAGAACTGTGGCGAAGGTCCGCGTTTACGAATTAGCAAAAGATTTAGGTATGGAGAGCAAGGATGTCCTTGCCAAACTCCAAGAGATGGGCGAGTTTGTTCGCTCTGCATCCTCAACTGTTGAACCGCCAGTTGTAAGACGGTTATTAGAAAAATATCCACCAGTTGCAAAACCTGTCGAAGAGAAGAAACCTGCTGCAAAGAAAGCTCCGGCTAAAAAGAGCGCAGCGAAGAAAGTCGCCGAGCCATCAGAGAATCCATCAGATGTCGCTTCTGGAAGTGCTGCCGAACCAATTATTGAAAGTAAACCACCAGTAACTCCTGCGCCAACGCAAACACAGACTCCGACAACTTCATCGCCAACTCCTAACCCAACTCAATTACCGAAACCACCACGCGCTGGAAATAATCCATTTAGTGGTGCAATGCCACGTCCACCACGTGCTGGAAATAATCCATTTGGAACTCCCGGTGCACCACGTCCTGCGCAACGTCCAGGTGGTGCGCCACAACGACCAGGTTCTGCTCCGCAAAGACCAGGTTCAACACCACAAAGACCAGGCCAACGTCCTGGCGGTCCAGGAATGGCAGGGCCACGACCAGGATCTGTTCGTCCAGGTTTTGCTGCGCGTCCTAATCAACGTCCACAAGGTGATCGACCATTTAATAAAGATGGACAACGACGCGATGGTCAATTTGGCGGACAACGTCCAGGTGGCGCGCCATCTCCGTATCGCTCACAAGGTGCACCATCAAGTGGTGGTCCAAGTAGTGGTGGATTTGGTGGCAAAGGTGGAAAACCACAACAACGTGGTGGCGCCGGTGGTGCATTTGGAAAACAGAATGGCAAGAAACGTAAAAATATAAAGAGCAAGAAGACCCGTCGTGAAGAGATCGACAATATGCAAGCGCCAACACTTGGCGGTGCAGTTGTTCCTCGTGGCAATGGTCAGACAGTTCGACTTCGTCGCGGCTCTTCGCTTGCAGATTTTGCCGAGAAAATTGGCGCAGATCCCGCAGCGCTGGTCTCCGTTCTCTTCCATCTTGGTGAAATGGTGACTGCAACACAATCAGTTAATGAAGATGTCTTTGCAGTTCTCGGTGGCGAATTTGGATATGACATCCAGATTGTTTCGCCTGAAGATGAAGATCGTGAAATTCTTGAAGGCTTTGATATCAATCTGGCGCAAGAACTTGCCGATATTGATCCAGAAGATTTAGAGATCAGACCGCCAGTAGTGACAGTGATGGGCCACGTTGATCACGGTAAGACTCGACTCCTTGATGCGATTCGCCAGACTGAAGTTGTTAAAGGTGAAGCGGGTGGAATTACTCAGCACATTGGTGCGTATCAAATTCATCATGATCACGATGGCGTTAATCGTGCGATTACATTTATTGATACACCGGGCCACGAAGCCTTCACCGCAATGCGTGCTCGTGGTGCAAAAGTCACGGATATCGCAGTACTTGTAGTCGCGGCTGACGATGGCGTTATGCCACAAACGATTGAAGCGCTTAATCACGCGCAAGCAGCGAACGTTCCTATCGTTGTAGCGGTGAACAAAGTAGATAAAGAAGGAGCAAATCCAGGCAAGATTCGCCAGCAATTAACAGAGTACAACCTCGTTGCTGAAGAGTATGGTGGCGAGACAATTTTCGTTGATGTTTCGGCGAAAAATGGCACCGGCATGGATAACTTAATCGATGCAATTCTTCTTACAGCAGATGCCGCAATTGATTTGCGCGCAATTGCCGATGATGATGCACGTGGTGTTGCTATCGAAGCGCACCTCGATAAAGGACGCGGTCCCGTTGCAACGGTTCTGGTTCAACGCGGCACACTTAACGTCGGCGATGCAATTGTTGCGGGCGCATCCTTCGGTCGTGTTCGCGCAATGCTCGATGAATTTGGCCATGAATTGGAAGTTGCTGGTCCTTCTCGACCAGTACAAGTTCTTGGTTTCACTTCTGTTCCAAGTGCCGGTGATAGTTTCATCGTCGCACCGGATGATCGAACTGCTCGCCAAATTGCAGAGAAGCGACAGGCGGCCGAACGTCACGCAGCGCTTGCGAAAGCACGTAAGAAAGTTTCGTTGGAAGACTTCCTTGAGCAATCGAAGGTCACCACGCTTAACCTCATTATTAAAGGTGACGTGAGCGGTTCGGTTGAAGCGTTAGAAGATGCGCTCGTACAACTTGATGTCGGTACCGAAGTTGATCTTCGCGTTATCCATCGTGGCGTCGGTGCAATCACGAAGAGCGACATCACGTTAGCGTCGGCATCAGAAGCGGTCGTTATCGGCTTTAACGTGAAACCAGAACCACACACTGCAGTCTTCGCCGATGAAGAGGGCGTAGAAATTCGCTTCTACTCTGTTATTTACAAAGCAATCGAAGAGATTGAACAAGCTCTTAAGGGACTGCTCAAACCAGAGTATGAAGAGGCTGTCATTGGAAATGCTGAAGTCCGTGACATCTTTAAGTCGAGCAAGTTTGGAACAATCGCCGGCTCAATGGTTAGCGATGGCATCATTCGCCGAAATGCAAAGGCGCGAGTTATGCGCGGTGGCGTAGTGATTGGCGATAACTTGCAGGTGGAATCCTTAAAGCGATTTAAGGATGACGCAACTGAAGTTCGTGAGGGTTACGAGTGCGGTATCGGACTTGGCTCTTATAAGGACATTCAAGTGGGCGACACCGTTCAAGTCTTTGAGATGCGCGAGAAGAAGCGGGCATAACTATGGGCGCTTCCCATCGTGCAGAAAAAGTTGCAGACCGGATCAAAGTGGTCGTGGCACAGACCCTTGAAACAAAGGTAAAAGATCCACGACTTGGATTTATCACCATCACCGATGTGCGTATTACCGGCGACTTACAACAAGCTTCAATTTTCTACACCGTTCTCGGTGATGATGAAGCGAAGAGCGCAACTGCCGCTGCACTGAAAAGTGCAAAAGGTCTGCTGCGAAGTGAAGTAGGAAAAGATCTCGGCATGCGAATTACACCGACGTTGGAATTCTTTTCGGATGGTCTCTCTGAAACAGTTAAACAATTCGATGATTTAATGGATCGCGTTCACCAAAAAGATGCGGAATTGGAAGCGCTTCGAAAAGGCGCACAACCAATCGCTGCTGATCCATATAAGCCTCATAAAACTCATGAGTGATGGCTTTCTTGTCATCGATAAACCAGGTGGCATTACAAGTCATGACGTTGTAGGAAAACTTCGGAAAGTATTTGGCACTCGTCGAGTAGGCCATGCCGGCACGCTCGATCCGATGGCAACTGGAGTGCTCGTCATTGGCATCAACAACGCTACGAGATTTCTCCAGTACATCACCGAAGGCAAGAAGCGCTACATCGGAACGATTCGACTCGGTTCATCTACAGTGACCGATGATCGCGAAGGTGAGATTGTAAAAAAAGCACTGCCCGAAAAAATTTTAGAAATATCTGATGCCCAGATCTCATCAGGTTTGGCAGCGATGGTGGGAGAGATTTCACAACGTCCAAGTTCTGTCTCTGCAATTAAAGTTGATGGCAAGCGCGCTTATGACCGAGTACGGGAAGGTGAAATTGTCGAACTTCCAGCTCGCACAGTAACTATCGATGAAATCACTATTCAAAATATTGAACGGTCCGATGACGGAATTGATATCACGATTGATGTGCGTTGTTCGGCTGGCACTTACATTCGCGCTATCGCCAGAGATCTCGGCGATTCACTCGGAGTTGGTGGACATTTAATTTCACTTCATCGCACGGAAGTCACACCATTCCATGTGATGGATTCAGTAGCGCTAGAGAGCGCCACACCAGAAAACTTGATTCCACTACTGGCAGTTGCCCAGCGGATATTTCCCGTTCGCACCATTGATTTCGCTGAACGAAATGAATTGACCTTTGGTCGTGCGCTCTCGCCATCAAGTTTCTCCGGAATTGGTGTCGCAGTCTTTGATCACACGGTTTGTGCGTTGATTGAAAATAAACCGGCAGGTGCACAACCGATCGCGGTATTTATTACTCAACAAGATCTCCGCAACGAAAGCGTGGAAGAATAACGCTTATGTCTCATGCAATCACCTGGCATGGTGGCGGAAAACCGACGCCAACTGTTGTCATAGGGATCTTTGATGGTGTTCATCAAGGACATCAAGAGATTATTCGCCGAGCTAAGAAATATGGAAAACCAGTTACCGTGCTGACGTTCTTTCCTCATCCCACATCGGTTTTCGCGCCGGAACGAACTCCGTCCCAACTCTTATCGCTCTCCGGACGCATCACGCAATTACTCCACCATGGCGCAGACAGTGTTGCAGTCATTGAATTCACTCGCGAATTTGCAGCGTTATCGCCGGATGCATTTATTGAAGAGATATTAGTGAAGCAACTTCATGCAGAACATATTGTGGTTGGTGCAAATTTCACGTTTGGTTCAAAAGCAGCCGGCGATGTGAACTATCTATTACAAGCCTCTTCGAAGTACGGATTTACAGTCGATGGCGTGGAATTAGTCTCGCATTCTGGTGATGTTGTCTCTTCAACTCGCATTAGAAAAACTATTCTCAGCGGCGGTGTAGAAAGTGCGCGCGAACTTTTAACTCGGCCACATCAGATAACGGGGCCGGTTGTCCATGGTGAGAAACGTGGTCGCACGATTGGTTATCCCACTGCAAATGTCGATGTCTTTCCCAACGCAACTATTCCCACTGATGGCGTTTATGCAGGATGGCTGACAGTAGGAGAGCAGCGATGGCCAGCAGCAATCTCGATTGGAACTAATCCAACATTTGAAGGAGTACGCGCTCGACAAGTTGAAGCGTATGCACTTGATAGAAATGATTTGGATCTTTATGGCCAAGAAGCGATCATCGAATTTGGTTGGCGATTACGCGACACCATTAAATTTGACGGCCTAGATCCACTCTTAGTTCAGATGAAGAAAGATTGCGATCGCACGCGAGAACTCACTGCGTAATCGGCACTTTGCTGCTCGATTTCTCTTCCGGGATAGCCCGCTGGTAACCTTCGGGGGCTCAGAACGAGCAAAATACGAGATGGCGTGCCTTCGTGACCTAGACCGATGGCCCTCGTGAACGATGAAGGAGTAAACAGATGGCGTTAACACCAGCTGCAAAGAAAGAAATTATCAACAAGTACGGCGCTTCTGCATCGGACACAGGAAGCCCGGAAGCTCAAGTCGCGCTTCTTTCAAAGCGCATCGAAGAATTAACAGAGCACCTACAAACAAATAAGAATGATCACCACAACCGTCGTGGTCTACTTTTGCTCGTAGGTCGTCGTCGCCGCATTTTGCAGTACTTAGCGAAAATTGATATCGAGCGTTACCGCGCGATTATCGACAAACTCGGCATCCGCCGATAACTAAACACTTACACGCACTCCGACGTGACGTTTGGTCCTCGGTAGTGGCTTACGGATTTATGCCGTGGGCTTCGATCGAAGATCCAATCTCATGTCAAGCGCACCATCAATGGTTGCGCGCGTGTGACAAGAGAAAGGAACCCCATGGAGGGTCAAGAACTACATTCTGCTGTTGCAAAAATTGATAACGGCAAATTTGGAAAACGTGAAATTCGTTTTGAAACCGGACGCTTAGCGCGTCAAGCTGCAGGAACTGCAGTCGTCTACCTCGATGATGAAACGATGTTGCTCTCTGCAACAACTGCATCAAAAGCACCACGCGATTCATTCGACTTCTTCCCACTCACTGTTGATGTGGAAGAGCGTATGTATGCCGTGGGAAAGATTCCTGGTTCATTCTTCCGTCGCGAAGGTCGACCATCTGAAGATGCAATTTTGACCTGTCGTCTTATTGATCGCCCACTCCGTCCATCATTTATCAAAGGACTTCGAAATGAAGTTCAAATTGTTGTGACCGTAATGGCGCTCGATCAAGATCATATGTATGACGTGATCGCAATCAATGCAGCATCAATGTCTACGCAACTTGCTGGACTTCCATACTCAGGCCCAATCGGTGGCGTGCGCGTTGCACTAATCGATGGCCAATGGGTGGCATTCCCTAATCACAGCCAAGTAGAGAACGCAGTATTCGACATGGTTGTTGCCGGCCGAATTGCTGGCGATGATGTTGCCATCATGATGGTGGAAGCAGAAGCGACTGCAAAAACTATTGAATTGGTGAAAGGTGGAGCGCAAGCGCCTACTGAAGAAGTAGTTGCACAAGGTCTTGATGCCGCAAAACCATTTATCCGCACTCTCTGCGAAGCACAGATTGAGCTAGCGAAAGTTGCTGCAAAACCAACTGCTGAATTCCCAGTCTTCTTGGATTATCAAGATGATGTGTATGCCGCGGTTGAAGCGGAAGCAAAGTCAGAACTTGCACAAGCCCTCACAGTTGTTTCGAAAGCAGATCGCGAATCACAACTTGATGCGATTGGTTCTGCGACAAAAGAGAAACTCGCAACACAATTTGAAGGTCGCGAGAAGGAAATTCCAGCAGCGATCCGATCAGTCACCAAGAAGTTGGTTCGCCAACGAGTTCTTCGCGACAAAGTTCGTATTGATGGTCGCGGTCTTCGCGATATTCGACCACTCACTGCGGAAGTTGAAGTTGTCCCTCGAGTTCACGGTTCAGCGCTCTTTGAACGGGGCGAGACTCAGATTCTTGGTATTACAACTCTCAATATGCTCAAGATGGAACAACAACTCGATACGTTGAATCCAGAAGATCACAAGCGTTATATGCATAACTACAACTTCCCACCATATTCAACGGGTGAAACCGGTCGCGTAGGTTCGCCAAAGCGACGCGAAATTGGTCATGGCGCACTTGCCGAACGCGCGCTTATTCCAGTTCTGCCATCGCGCGAGGAATTTCCTTATGCAATTCGCCAAGTTTCAGAAGCGCTTGGTTCCAACGGTTCAACATCGATGGGATCAGTCTGCGCATCGACAATGTCACTGCTTAACGCCGGTGTGCCACTTCGCGCACCAGTTGCAGGTATTGCGATGGGTCTTATCTCGGATGATGTCGACGGCAAGACTGAATATGTCGCGCTTACTGACATTCTCGGCGCGGAAGATGCATTTGGCGATATGGATTTCAAAGTTGCCGGTACCAAAGAGTTTGTTACTGCGCTGCAACTTGATACCAAACTCGACGGCATTCCAGCATCCGTACTTGCTGGCGCGCTCCATCAAGCAAAGGAAGCTCGCCTTCACATCCTTGATGTCATGAATCAAGCGATTGATACGCCAGATGAGATGAATCCATTGGCACCACGCATCATTTCGATCAAGATTCCAGTTGATCAAATCGGTGCCGTGATTGGTCCAAAGGGCAAAGTCATCAACGAAATTCAAGAGAAGACTGGCGCTGAAATCAGCATTGAAGATGATGGAACGATTTATATCGGTGCCACAAATGGAACTGCTGCCGAAGCTGCAAAAGAACAGGTCAATGCCATCGCAAACCCACGCCAACTTCTCGTTGGTGATGAGTTCCAGGGAACGATTGTGAAACTTGCGCAGTTTGGCGCATTCGTCAATCTTGTGCCAGGAAAAGATGGCTTGCTCCACGTCTCGCAGATTCGCAAGATGCATGGTGGAAAGCGGATCGAAAACCTTGAAGATGTCATGAAGGTTGGCGACACTGTTCACGTCAAGATCGGTGAGATTGATCCAAAAGGAAAACTCTCACTCGTTCCTGCCGGTTTAGAAGAAAAATCCGCAGAGTAATTCATTCCTGATGACTGTACGTAAGACCGTTCTTCCGAGCGGTCTTCGTATTGTCACCGAAGAAGTCGCTGGAGTTCGAAGCGCTGCTTTTGGTATCTGGGTCAATGTTGGATCGCGCGATGAATCACCAGCAACTGCAGGCGCCTCACATTTTCTCGAGCATTTATTATTTAAAGGAACAAAAACACGAAGTGCGCTAGATATTTCTTCTGCCATCGAAGCGGTAGGTGGCGAGATGAATGCCTTTACCGGTAAGGAATACACCTGTTTTTACGCCCGCGTTATCGATACAGATTTACCGCTAGCAATCGATGTGATCTCTGAACTCATCACATCTTCACTTGTTAATAAAGAAGATGTTGATGCGGAACGAAAAGTTGTCCTTGAAGAAATTTCAATGCGCGATGATGATCCCAGCGATTTAATCCATGATCTCTTCGCTGAAACGTATTACGGCGATACCCAACTAGGACGACCGATTCTTGGGTCAGTAAAATCCATTAAAGGGATGTCACGGGCAACCGTTTTTAATTATTACAAGAAGCGATATCAGCCTTCAGATTTAGTTATCGCAGTAGCCGGAAACCTCAAGCATAAGAAAGTCGTCGACCTGGTTTCACGTGCGATGGCGCGTGACGGATTTCTCGATGTTCCAAACTCAGGTTATGAGATTCGTAAGTCGGCGCACGTTAAAGCTCCAACCAAAGCGCGGGTAGGTCTTTTGAATCGAAAGACTGAACAAGCACATCTCTTCTTAGGAATGGAGAGCGTTGCCCGCGATGATCACCGTCGATTTGCGATGAGCGTTCTCTCTGCTGCACTCGGTGGCGGTATGTCCTCTCGACTCTTTCAAGAAATTAGAGAGAAGCGTGGTTTGGCGTATTCGGTCTATTCCTATGCCCAACAATTTGCTGGCTCTGGTGTTATTGGTTTTTATGCAGGTTGTAATCCAACAAAAGCTCGCGATGTCGTTGCAATTATTCGAGATGTTCTCCACGATGTGGCTCACAATGGATTAACGCATGAAGAAGTAGCGCGAGCGCAAGGCGCAGTCAAAGGCACGTTAGTTCTTAGCCAAGAAGATACTGGCTCGCGCATGAGTCGAATCGGTAAGAGCGAGTTGGTCTACGGCGAGAATCTCGGCTTTGACCAGATCCTGCAAGAGATTTCCAACGTATCGAATGAAGAAATCCGCGCGGTCGCCAGCGAGTTCCTCACCAAATCTCCTACGCTTGCCGTAGTGGGTCCGTATAAGAGCGGATCAGTTTTTGAGAAGGTGTTGAAGTGATCAAAGTTGCGGTGCTGGGTGCGAAAGGTCGCATGGGAGCAGAGACGGTCAAAACTGTTTTGGCGCAATCTGATCTCTCACTCGTTGCGCAATTAGATCTCGGCGATTCACTGGATCTGATCAAAGGTGCAGATGTCGTTGTTGATTTCACCCATCCAGATTCCGTAATGAAAAATCTGGAATTTGCAATCTCCAACGGAGTGAGCGTTGTTGTCGGAACAACTGGTTTCAATGACGAAAAACTTTCACAGGTGAAATCCTGGTTAGCACAGCAACCAAAAGTGGGCGCACTCATCGCGCCAAATTTCGGTCTCGGTGCAGTTCTCATGATGCAATTTGCCGCGCAGGCTGCAAAACATTTTGAATCAGTAGAAATTATTGAACTTCATCATCCCAACAAAGCCGATGCTCCAAGCGGTACCGCTGCGCGCACTGCTGAACTCATTACTGAGGCTCGCAAGAGCGCACGTCGACCTGCGATGCCAGATGCCACTGCGCAATCGCTACCCGGAGCTCGTGGCGCAAAAGTGGGCGATGTGCCGATTCACTCAGTACGTCTTCGTGGACTTGTCGCACATCAAGAAGTTGTTCTGGGCGATCAAGGTGAAACATTAACTATTCGCCATGACTCCATTGATCGAACCGGATTTATGCCGGGCGTCTTACTAGGAATTCGAAAGGTTGGCTCTCATCCGGGGTTAACTTTTGGCTTAGAGCATTTTCTATTTGGTGAAGAATAAATTCAGTATTAACGAGAAAACAGAACGGGAGAAATAAAAAATGAGTAATGCACAGATTACGATGTACGGAGCCGCATGGTGTGGCGATTGCCGTCGCTCAAAGAAGTTCCTCGATGAAAATAAGGTTGCATACAACTACATCGATGTCGAAGCAGATGAATCCGCAGCCGAAAAAGTTATAGAAATTAATGGTGGCATGCGATCTATTCCCGTCATCATTTTCCCGGATGGATCACATTTGACTGAGCCATCAGATCCAGCGCTCAAAGAGAAATTAGAGTCGTTTCAGATTCTATAAAGCAGCGCGCTTGTGACTGCGGCAAGCAACATCATCAATGGAAATGGCGCTTTGAATTTCAATGCGATAGCGGCGACGAGAACGCCAGCAAGTCGTTGATCAAAGACAAGCGAGGCTTTATTTCCTAACGTTTGTACGGCAACCAGCGCTGATAAGAGCACAACAGGAATTAACGTATTGATTCGCTGAAATCTCGGATTTGCAAAGAGTGAATCGGGGATGAGATAGCCCGATAACTTAAGTAGGTAGCAGAGTCCGCTCACGATCAGAACTGACGTCATCGGGACCGCCAGCCAAAAATGAGTGCGATCGCAACCGTTGCGATGATGGGTACTCCGGCGGGAACAAAGGGAACGAGAAGTACGGCAAGCACCATCGCTAAGAGAGCAATCATTTGTGTGCGCTTATCAACGAGACGTGGCCAGACCAAGCCAAGAAATGCTGCCGGAACTGCCGCATCAAGTCCCCACGCAGATGGATTGCCTAGCGATTGCGCGCCATATGCGCCGAGTAATGTGAAGAAATTCCACGAGAGATACACGCCAATTCCTGTTGCCCAAAAACCATAACGCATCGCTGCTTCACCGCGTTCTTCTTGTGCGAGCGCAACGCCGGTTGATTCATCAATTGTTAATTGAGCGGCAATGAATTTTTTAATACCACGCGCCTGTAAAAGTTGTGACATACGAAGTGCGTATAAGCCATTTCTAAAACCCAGGAGTCCACCGGTTGCAATTCCGCTTAATGCGCTACCGCCTGCTCCCATCACACCAACAAATGCAAATTGTGATGCGCCAGAAAAGAGAAGGAGTGAGAGTAAACATGTTTGCAGAACCGTAAATCCATTGGCGATTCCGGATGCGCCGAATGCCGTGCCATAGGTCCCTACAGGAAGGGCAACGCTCATTGAATAGCGGAAAACCTGGCTTCGCGAGTACTCCTGTGATGACACGCTCGCAAGTATGGCGTACCAATCACCGAATCCCCAGAAGAGGATAGATAGGGTCACGCACGTGAGCCACCCAGAGATAATTTTTCGCGATGATGTCACCGTCGAATTGGTGAAATCCAGTGCAAGCGATGCCGATGTCATTTGGGCGGCGCGAGTCTCGACCGCTGGTGAGAATTCACTCGATGAAATTAATGAAGATCCAGCACGCTCAGCAGGTTTGATTAATTACCTTGCACGTGAGCGACATGGTTCGCCCTTTGAACATACCTCAATGACATTTTTTATCTCTGCGCCAATCTTTGTATTCCGTGAATTTATGCGCCATCGCATCGCTTCGTACAACGAAGAGAGCGGTCGATATCGAGAACTCAGTCCAGTTTTCTATGTTCCCAATAAAGATCGAAAGTTAGTGCAGACCGGCAAGACGGGACATTATGTATTTGTTGATGGCACGAGTGAACAGTATGAAAAATCTGTGGCAGCGATGAAAGTTGCTTACGAAAAATCGTATGAAAGTTACAAGACGATGTTGGATGCAGGGATTGCTCGCGAAGTTGCACGTACCGTGTTACCAGTTGGCCTCTACTCGTCGATGTATGTCACGATGAATGCACGTGCGCTGATGAACTTTCTCTCACTTCGTACCAGTCGCGACGGCTCACATTTTCCAAGCTATCCGCAACGGGAGATTGAGATGGTTGCCGAGAAGATGGAAGCGCACTTTGCATCGTTGATGCCACTGACCTACGCAGCCTTTGAAAAGTCAGGTCGCGTCGCTCCATAGGCAGGGTAGCCTTACCTCATGATTACACCACCATTTGGCCGGCTGCTCACGGCGATGGTGACCCCATTCAATGACGATCTGTCGATTGATTGGAATGGCGTTGAAAAACTTGCCGCCCACTTAATCTCGACCGGACACGATGGAATTGTTGTGAATGGCACTACTGGTGAAGCGCCAACGACAAGTGATGAAGAAAAAATTGAAATTATCAAACGCGTCAAAGCAGTGGTTGGTAAAGATAAATATGTCGTCGCCGGTGCTGGAAATAATGAAACGTCGCATTCCGTAGAGCAAGCCAAGATGGCTGCGGCTGCCGGTGCGGACGGCTTGTTAGTAGTGACTCCGTATTACAACAAACCACCGCAAGCTGGAATTGCAGCTCACTTTACTGCGATGGCAGAAGCGACTGATCTTGGCGTAATGCTCTATGACATTCCTGGTCGAACCGGAATGCAGATTGAGCCGGACACAATTGTGAAGTTGGCAGAACACCCAAAGATTGTTGCGTTAAAAGATGCCAAAGGCGATGTTGCATCCACATCATGGGTAATCAAGCGTTCGGGAATTCCGGTGTATTCCGGCGATGATATTTTGAATCTACCGTTGCTCTCAGTTGGAGCGGTTGGATTTGTTTCGGTCTGTGGTCACACAGTAGGAAAACAATTACGAGAGATGTTAGATGCATGGTTTGGCGGCAACTCCAATCGTGCAACGCAACTGCATCAACAGCTGCTTCCGGTCTACACCGGAACATTCCGCACACAAGGTGCGATTCTCACGAAAGCAGCGCTCACTTTGATGGGGCTTCCTGGCGGCGTCGTTCGACTTCCATTAGTCAATGCAACCAGCGCGCAGATTGAACAACTTCGTGAGGATTTACGTCAGGGAGGCGTGGTCCTTAAGTAATGAATCATCCGCATCCCGATTTAGGGTTGCCGGCTCGTCTCGAAAATAACGCGCTTCGGATCGTTGCGTTAGGCGGGTTAGGCGAAGTTGGTCGCAACATGACCGTATTTGAAACCGATGGAAAACTATTAATTGTTGATGTTGGCGTCTTATTTCCTGATGAAAGTCAGCCAGGAATTGATCTGATCTTGCCGGATTTTTCTTACATCAGAGAACGGCTTGATGATGTTGTAGCGATCTTTCTTACTCATGGCCACGAAGACCATATCGGCGCAGTTCCATATCTACTCCGAGAACGTGGCGATATTCCAGTGATTGGTTCGGCTTTAACACTTGCTTTTATTAAAGCGAAACTTAAAGAACATCGAATTACTGCCATTACTCATGAAGTAAAAGAAGGAACGCGAGAAAAAGTTGGACCGTTTGAGTTGGAGTATGTCGCAGTCAATCACTCCATTCCCGATGCGTTGGCCGTTGCCATTCATACGCCAGCCGGAACTGTCCTTCATACGGGCGATTTCAAAATGGATCAATTACCACTGGATGGCAGACTCACTGATTTAGAGACATTTGGCAGATTAGGCCAAGATGGCGTTGACCTCTTTATGGTCGATTCCACCAATGCTGATGTTCCAGGATTTACCACATCAGAGCGCGAAATCATGCCGGTTCTCGATCGAGTGATTGGTTCAACGAAACGACGAGTAATCGTTGCATCGTTTGCATCGCATGTGCATCGCGTACAACAAGTCATCAACATTGCGCGAAACCACGATCGTAAAGTGGTTTTCATCGGTCGTTCCATGGTTCGCAATATGAACTTGGCTGCAGAGATGGGATACCTGAGCATTCCACCGAATACGTTGATTGATGAGAAAGAGATTGATAATTATGGCGATGATCTCGTTCTCATCTGCACTGGCTCACAAGGTGAACCACTTGCTGCACTCTCACGGATGGCAAATGGAGACCATCAGATTCGAGTGGGTGAGGGCGACACGGTCATCCTTGCTTCATCGCTGATACCAGGAAATGAAGCGCCGGTCTATCGAGTAATTAATGAGTTAACAAGGTTTGGCGCACGGGTTGTTCATAAAGCAAATGCGTTGGTACACGTTTCTGGTCACGCTGCCTCCGGTGAACTTTTATATTGCTACAACGTAGTAAAACCAAAGAATGTCATGCCAGTACACGGCGAGTGGCGCCATATGAAAGCCAATGCTGATTTGGCGATTCAAACCGGAATTGCAAAGAAAAATACCGTTGTAGTCGATAACGGCGTCGTTGTTGATTTAGTCAATGGTGAAATAGAAATAGCAGGAGCTGTGCCAGTTGGTTATGTCTATGTTGATGGTCAGAATATTGGAGATATCACTGAAGCATCACTAAAGGATCGTCGAATACTTGGTGAAGAGGGATTTATTTCAGTCATTGTTGTCATTGATTCACAAACTGGAAAAGTTGTTGCCGGTCCTGATATTCATGCACGTGGCTTTGCTGAAGATGTTGCCCTCTTTGATGAAGTAAAAGGAAGAATAGAAAAAGCACTTGCTAATGCAGTTGCAGATGGTGTTAACGGCACACATCAACTCTCGCAAATAATGCGAAAGACAGTTGGTAGTTGGGTTGGTGGCGAACATCGTCGGCGACCAATGATCGTGCCAGTGGTGATTGAGGTTTAACGGCGCGCCTTACGCTTGATACTTTTCGCTCTCATTTACGATGAGCGATTGTGGCGAAGAAAAAGAAGAGTTCTAGCGGAAAGTCGCGCAGTATTTTTGCGTTGCTGGGACGCGCAATTGGTGGCATCTGGCGCGCGCTAGCAAAAGCGCTCGGTGCGACAATCCGCATGATCACTCGTGGCGCGCGCGATTTAGATCCAGCGCATCAACGCGATGGCTTCGCTCTTCTCCTCCTTATTGTCGGGCTGATAGCAGCGGCAACAACGTGGTGGCATCTCGATAATTTCTTTGGTCGAGCCGCGCACGCATTCTTTTATGGCGCAGTGGGACGACTTGCGATGGCACTTCCGATTGTGTTGGCGCTCTTTGCTATTCGACTATTTCGCAATCCAGATGAAAAGTCGGCTAACGGTCGCATCACTATCGGTTCACTCCTTCTTATTACAACGAGTACCGCGCTGGCACATCTCTTTAATGGTTCGCAAGGAACTGGCGCCACGGCAATGCGGCATGGCGGGGGATGGATTGGCTATGGGATCTCAACGCCACTTGTTGCACTTCTGACATCGTTATTAACCATCCCCATTTTAATTCTCATCTTTGGTTTTGGTCTGCTCGTTATCACTGCTACTCCAGTGTCAACAGTGTGGAATTTTCTTAAAAAGATCTTTGGCGGTGCGAAGAATAAAGTCGGCACTGCAGTTGCAGAGCGACGCGAACGAAAAGTCGAAGAGTTTGAAATCTCTGACACGCCTCCTTTTGAAACTCCGCTCGTCGCCCAGCATCTCCATGGCGACGAAGAAGACGAATTCGAAGATGAAGAGATTGATGAAGCAGAATTTGATCAAGAATTTACAATTGAGATTCGACCAGATGGTGAGAATTCAGTTGCTGGGACTGCTGACGGAAATCCGCTACCAACTCCAGCAAAACCGGCTCGACCTGTTCAACTTGTGCTCGCTTCAGATGCGTCTTATGAGTTACCGGCAATGGATCTCCTCCGTGCCGGACCAGCATCGAAAGGCAAGAGCAAAGCAAATGACACGATAGTTGCCGCACTGACCGAAGTCTTTAAACAATTTGAAATTGACGCTGAAGTTACTGGTTTTATGCGTGGGCCAACCGTTACTCGATATGAAGTGGAACTTGGGCAGGGAGTAAAAGTTGAGGCGATTACTGCGCTGTCGAAGAATATTTCTTACGCAGTAGCAAGTGCCGATGTGCGCATCCTCTCGCCAATTCCTGGAAAGTCTGCAGTAGGAATTGAAATCCCCAATACCGATCGAGAAATTGTTGCCCTTGGTGATGTTCTCCGATCCAGTGTCGCGGGAAATGATCATCATCCAATGTTGGTGGCGCTAGGAAAAGATGTAGAAGGCGCGTTTATCTGCGCGAATTTGGCAAAAATGCCACACCTCTTAGTAGCAGGTGCTACTGGTGCCGGTAAATCGTCAATGATTAATTCGCTGGTGACATCAATATTGATGCGGGCAACGCCAAATGATGTCCGACTTATTCTCATCGATCCCAAACGAGTTGAACTCACTGCCTACGATGGCATTCCACATTTAATCTCGCCCATCATTACCAATCCCAAGAAAGCTGCCGAAGCGTTGGCGTGGGTTGTTCGCGAAATGGATATGCGTTATGACGATCTATCAATGTACGGCTTCCGCCACATTGATGATTTCAATAAAGCAGTTCGCGCAGGCAAGATAGTCAATAAAGAATCTGATCGTGCGCTTGAACCATATCCATACTTACTTGTCATTGTTGATGAGTTGGCAGATCTCATGATGGTCGCAGCGCGCGATGTTGAAGATTGCATTGTTCGTATTACTCAATTAGCGCGTGCCGCTGGTATTCACCTCGTCATTGCTACCCAGCGACCAAGCGTCGATATCGTTACAGGTTTAATCAAAGCGAACGTGCCATCGCGACTTTCATTTGCAACAAGTAGTTTGGCTGATTCGAGAGTTATTCTCGATGCCGCTGGCGCTGAGAAACTTGTTGGTCAAGGCGATGGTCTCTTTATGCCCATGGGTGCGAGCAAACCAATTCGTATCCAAGGAGCTTATGTTTCAGAGCGAGAGATAGAAGCAGTAGTAAGTCATGTGAAATCACAACTTTCTCCGGTGTATCGCGAAGATATCTTGACGCCAGTCCGCCAGAAAGCAGTGATTGAAGATGACATTGGCGACGATATGGATCTCCTTCTTCAAGCCATTGAATTAGTTGTCTCAACTCAATTTGGATCAACATCGATGTTGCAACGAAAATTGCGAATTGGTTTTGCCAAAGCTGGTCGGATAATGGACCTTATGGAATCGCGCGGTGTGGTCGGACCAACTGAAGGCTCAAAAGCGCGCGCAGTTTTGGTCAAGCCAGAAGATTTAGAGAGCGTACTTGAAGTAATACAGGGGTGACGTAGCGGGGGATTTTCACCCTGAAAAAATCCTGGGCTTGTGATGTAGTGAATAAGAGTCGTACGCTTAATCTCTTCATTTCCCCGCGTGAGGTTTGTTTATGACATTTGGTTCTGAGTTACGTAAAGCTCGCGAAGCAGCAGGAATTTCTGTTGCCCAACTCGCAACTCAGACACGTATTCGAGGTAGCCTGATTGAAGATCTGGAAAGAGATCGTTATGTCTCAACCGGTGGCGCAGCATACGCACGAGGACATATTCGAGTCATCGCAAAAATTCTAGGAACTGATCCCGAGTATCTCCTTGAACTTTTTGATAACCAGATTGATGAAGATGATCGAACAATCAATGCAAAACTTTCAGATAACAGCGCCACCGCATCACAAGATTTCAAAAAACCACTCTCTTGGAAAGCGCTCGGTGGAATCGCCGCTCTCATTGCAGTGGGGTTTCTAATTTTTCAAGTCGCTACAACTCTCCGCCAAACTCCAGCAAATGAAAGTAAAGCGAGTTCCGGAAATCAAACAAAAAGTGAATCCACCACCCAAGCAGCTCCGTCATCTGGCGTATCGCTGCAACTTGTCGGCGTTAATGGAACTTCATGGGTTTTACTTACCAATAGTTCAGGAGAGACGATTTTTAGTGGGATGATTAAAACCGGTCAGAGCCAAACTTTTACTGATAGTCAATCTATATCTGGAACTATTGGCAACGGCGCAGCAGTTAAAATTCTTCTTAATGGCAAAGATTTAGGGATTGCCGGCGTGCAAGGTGAAGTACTTCATCTGCAATTTACGCCAGATGGAAGTAAGAAAGTCTAAAAACCTCTACCATTTCACCAATGAAGTCACCGGTGAAGCGAACTGTCGCGCTTGTGACGCTCGGTTGTGCGCGAAATGAAGTTGATTCAGAAGAGTTAGCTGGTCGACTCGCATCCGATGGTTGGGTACTCACTGATGATGCTGCTAATGCAGATATCGCACTCGTGAATACCTGTGGCTTTATTGAGTCAGCAAAGAAAGATTCCATTGATGCGCTCTTACAAGCCCATTCACTGAAAGCCGACGGAAAGGTTCGTGCGGTAGTCGCGGTGGGATGTATGGCGGAGCGTTATGGAAAAGAGTTAGCAGAATCTCTACCAGAAGCGGATGGCATTCTCGGATTTGATGACTATCAGGAGATTTCACTTCGCTTAAATACAATTTTAAGTGGCGGAAAAATTGATGCACATGTACCGCGAGATCGACGCGCGCTTCTTCCGATTGCGCCATCGGAGCGATCAGCTACGCCACGAAGTCCGCACCGACAACGATTGGAAAAAAACCCTTACGCACCGCTAAAAATTGCATCTGGGTGCGACCGTCGTTGTACGTTCTGCGCGATTCCACAATTCCGTGGTTCATTTGTTTCACGACGACCAACCGAAATTATTGATGAAGCACAGTGGCTTGCTGACAATGGCGTCAGCGAACTTTTCCTCGTTAGTGAGAACACCACCTCCTATGGGAAAGATTTTGGCGATTTGAAATTAATGGAATCGCTCCTACCTGAACTTTCAAAAATTGAAGGCGTAGAAAGAATTCGCCTTTCCTATTTACAACCTGCAGAAGTTCGACCATCTTTACTCCAGGCAATGATTGCCACCGAGAAAGTTGTGCCATATTTTGATCTCTCGTTCCAACATGCCAGCGGCACTTTACTTCGCCGTATGCGCCGATTCGGCGATGGCGAAAAATTTCTCCATTTGATTGCACAAATCCGAGCGCTCGCACCTGAAGCGGGAATTCGCTCTAATTTCATTGTTGGCTTTCCTGGCGAAAGCGAGAGTGAATATCGCGATTTAGTTTCATTTATTACTGAAGCGCGACTCGATGCGATTGGTATTTTCGGTTACTCGGATGAAGACGGCACTGAAGCGATGACGCATGAGAATAAAATTGAAGCGGAGTTGATCACTGAGCGCGTTGCGGAATTAACAACGCTTTCTGAAGAGTTAATGTTTCAACGAGCAAGCGCCCGAATTGGTGAACGAGTTCGTGTGTTAGTTGAAGATAGTGAGGGTCAAGAAGGTCGAGCCGATCATCAGGGCCCAGAAGTAGATGGAAATACAGCGCTTTTAGGGGGTCGCGGCTATAAAGTCGGCGAGTATGTGGAGGCGGTCGTCGCAGATGTTGCCGGCGCAGACTTGGTAGCGCAACCACTATGAACATTCCCAATCTCTTAACAATCTTCCGAATTGTTGCAACGCCGTGGTGTGGTTATGCGCTCTTCAAAAATGGCGGGAGCGATTACACCTGGCAGATCATCGCGTGGTGGTCATTTTTTATTGTAGGAATGACGGATATCTTCGATGGCAGATTAGCGAGAAAAACTAATCAAGTAACTGCTTTCGGCGCATTTCTTGATCCCATTGCTGACAAGTTATCTATCGGAACTGCGCTGGTTGGTGTCACGATTTTGGGCCGACTACCGTGGTGGGTTACGTCAATCATCATTATCCGCGAAGTGAGTGTCACCGTATTACGTCTCTCAGTTGTACGTCGCCGCGGAGTTATCCCGGCAAGTAAAGGCGGCAAATTAAAAACATTCTTCCAAGGTTTTGGTACCGGGTTCTATATTTTGCCACTCAATTCCTCTCTTCATACTGCGCGCGATTTATTTATGGCGGTGGCTGTCCTACTGACCGTAGGAACCGGAATCGACTATTTCAAAAAAGCGCTGACGAAATGATGTTAACGAAAAATGATTAATGAAAAATTAGCACACGAAATAATAGAAAAATTATCCCAACGCAATGAGAGTATTTCTACCGCCGAATCAATTACTGGTGGACTTATTTCTGCCGCACTTACTGATATTCCTGGGTCATCCCGCGTTTTTCTTGGCGGCGTGGTTGCCTATTCCTTGGAGATGAAGAAACTAGAACTTGATATTCCACTTGCCGAAATAAAAAAAGTTGGTGTCGTATCGGAAGCGATCGCGGTTGCCATGGCCCTTGCCATCAAGAAAAAAACCGGGAGTACCTGGGCGCTCTCATCGACCGGAGTCGCTGGACCGGGGAGCGCGGATGGCGTTCCAGCGGGCACGGTCTGGATCGGAATTGCCGGCCCGAAAATCGCGCAGGGTATTGAGTTAGCTCTCGCCGGAAAGCGAGAAATCGTGCGACTCGGCGCGGTAGAGAGCGCCTTGGGGGCGCTCACGCGTATTCTTGGCTAACGCAATAGCGTTTTCTACAAGATCTTTAGACAAGATCTTTAGACAGAAAGGAGCTCGATGTCCATGCAGAACCTACTTCGCACCCACATCGGCACCTCTCTGCGGGCTGCTCGCGTGGCACAAGGACGCACACTTCGTGCGGTAGCAGCCGATGCACGAGTCTCACTTGGATATCTCTCGGAAGTGGAACGCGGGCAGAAAGAAGCATCATCGGAACTATTAAACGCAATCTGTTCCGCACTCGATCTCTCACTCTCGACAGTACTTACGGACGTTACTGAATTAATCAAACGTCACGAGACCCCAGTACTTACAGTGGTGGCTTCTGAAGTTATTTCAGATGTCGATGCCGCGTAAGTGCTGAAATGACAGAACTCTCTTCTTCTCCTCACGCAAGATCAGAAAACGATTCGACGTACCAATATCAGAGTGGAATTCATCGCCGGACGCGCGGCTCAATTCTTGGTGCAACGTTAGAACTCATTTCAGAAAAGGGACTTACTCGAACAAATATGATCGAGATTGCCGATCGTGCACAAGTTTCTCGAGCATCGCTGTACAACCACTTTCGCGATAAGAATGAAGTATTTGTTGCGCTAATTGATCAAGAAATAACGCGAATATCTGCGCTAGCTCTCGCTGCAGATTCTCGACATAGTTCACTTTTTCTCATCTCTCGAGAGTTATCAAATCATCAAGCGCTTCGAAGTGCACTTGAATTTGATCCTGATCGAACCACCGAGATGTTAGTTGCGCGCGACCATGAGATTTGGGTAAAGATTTATCGCAATCTTTCGGAAATATTTGGAACTGATGCAGTAGGCGTCGGATTGATTATTCGTTGGTTAATTGGCCATGTCACGGCACCGCTTT
>CAXBQM010000005.1:0-30677 GCA_963978235.1 uncultured bacterium
GCCGGTGACGCATCATCGCCTTCACCACGACGACGTCGTCGACGCTTGCGAACAACGGGTTCACCCATCGGAACGTTCTCTTGTGAAGCGCTCTCGGTTGAATCGTTCTCATCCTGAGATTGTTCTTCAGAGTTATTTCCAGATTGTGAAGTACTGAGCGCGTTATCACGATGACGATTGCGTCCACCGCGTCGGCGGCGACGTCGATTACCGCTATCGCTCTCATCGCTCTTCACATTGTTATCGCTGCTCTTTTCAGAGCCAACTTTTGAATCGAGCTTGGCGCTCTTATTTGATTTCGTTGGCAATTTTGATGCTTTTGCCGGCGCTACCGGTGCCGCTTGAAATAACGGAACAGGAATTTCTGCCGCGGTTTTCTTTACAGCGCGCTTGCGCGTCTTTTTAGGCTCATCAGCCATAATCAAATCCTCTAACCGCCCGGTTGGGCTTATCTCATCGCTTCATGGAGAAGCGTTTTCCTTAAATTCTTCTTTCTTAAATTTCTTGCCTGAAAAATCTTGCGGTGACCATTACTGGAAGGGCATCTGCCAATAAAACCCATCTGGGGTTTTCCATCAGTAGCGGCTAGCGCTGGGAGAAGTATGTCAGATGGCTTCGAAGTATGACGAATTGACCCGTTATCTCGTGCGTAAATGCACGTTTTGAAGGAGGCCGTAACCGATCAAGGTGGCGAACATGCTTGAGCCGCCATAAGAGATGAATGGCAGTGGTACGCCAGTCATCGGCATAAGTCCCATCGTCATTCCGATATTTTCAAAAGTTTGAAAAGCAAACCACGCAATAACGCCAACGCAGACTAACCGTCCAAAAATATCGTTCGTGCGACGCGCTATCGCAAACCCACGCGCCAAAATAATTGCATAGAGCAACAAAATTAGACCAGAACCAAGAAAACCTAATTCCTCTCCGGCCACCGTGAAAATAAAGTCTGTCTGTTGTTCTGGTACGAATCGACCATTTGTTTGTGGGCCATTGAATAAGCCTTTGCCAAATAATCCGCCGGAACCAATCGTGATTCTCGCTTGTCGTAATTGATAACCACTCTGCTGTGGATCAGCGGTCGGATCAACAAAAGATTGCAAACGTTTGACTTGGTAATCATTTACAACGCCAGATTTCACGGCAACGAATCCACCAAGCACTGCGACTAAGAGCAGACCGATAACCCACCGCGCAGGTGCGCCAGAGACTCCAATAATCGTGACAACGGCAGCAGCAATAATGATGGTTGTCCCTAAATCCGGTTGCACAACAATTAATAAAACTGGAATCGCTGCGACAATAAGTCCTTTCACCACATCGCTATGAGTGGGATAGTGATCGCTCTCTTTTGTCTCTGCCAAAATCATGGCCATACCAACGATGATTGAAATTTTCGCTAACTCTGCGGGTTGGATCTGGAATCCGCCAGGGAATGCAATCCACGCCCGCGCACCATTTACCGAATCACCTATGCCTGGGATCAACACCGCAACCAGACCTAAAACTCCTAGCCCCCACACGATTGGTGTGTATGCACGTAACAATCGATAGTCGATTAACGTCGTACCAAAACCAAGTAATAAACCAATCACAATATTGATCAGATGTCGTTTGAGGTAATACTGCGGATCTAACCCATTAGATGCAAACCATTGTTTTGTCGCCGAATACACCAAGGCTGTACCAAGAGCTAATAAGCCAAAAACCGCCCCAGTCAGCCAATGATCAAAACCACTCATCAATCGCGATCCACCTCGAAAATCGCGACGTGTTCGAGAACTGAGCGCGCTCATTTTTTCACCGACTTTGTTGATATTTTCTTGGCAAAGGAGCCAAATTTAGTTGTATCAATAGTCGGCAAAGTTGAGGGAATTCCATTTGGCATCACTGAAGTCTTTCCATTTGTACCAAAAATATATTCGTAGATATGACGAACTCCCACGCCAGATGTGCTTGCACCAAAACCACCTTGGCTCACCATCATGACAACTGCATATTGAGGTTTCTTACTTGGTGCAAATGATGCAAACCATGATGTGTCACCTTTGCGAGTACCATCCCAGTTCTTTCCAAATACTTGTCCGGTACCAGTCTTGCCACTCACCTCTACTGGCAAACCTGCAAATGCGCCAGCTGCTGTACCCGATGTCACTACCGCGCGAAGTGCGGTATGTAAAAAATTAATCGTCTCTTTATTTGCTGGAATGGTGCCATGTACTACTGGTTTGAATTCTTTAACAATGGCGCCATCGGATTTCACAATCGCTTTGGCAACCTGTGGCTGATAAAGAGTTCCGCCGTTTGCAATCGCCGCATAGGCAACTGCCAATTGAAGTGGTGTTAAAAGCGTGTCGCCCTGTCCAATGGAGAAGTTGACCGCATCACCGGCGCGCACTTTGTTGCCATCAAGACAGTTCTCGCGCGCAATATCCAGGAGTAATTGAGTTTGTTGTGACTTCGGTGCACGAGTCCGGTAATTACAGTAAAAATCCTTATTTTGGGCATACCAAGCGTTCTTCCAATTGCGATCTGGTAATCGACCAGAAATTTCAGACGGTAAATCTATTCCAGTCTTTGTTCCAACACCGAAACCTTTGGCAGTTGTAAAGAAGTAATCATTGGGATTTGGTTTTGGTTTCAGGCCACCATCGCGTACCCATTCGTCATAAGCAATTTGGTACCACATTGAGTCACACGAGATTGCGATCGCAGTTTTAAGGGAAATTCTGCCCGCCGCTTTACTATCAAAATTCTTAAACTCTCGATTTCCAATCATCACCGACGCTGGACAGTTATACGAAGCGCTCGTGCTGTAACCGGCTTGAACCGCGGCTGCAGTTGAGATTGCTTTAAACGTTGAAGCTGGCGCATATGCACCTTGAATCGCTCGCGAGAGTGCGGGGACTGCAGTTTTTTCGGAGTACAAACTCTGCGCTTGCTTAACCGTTATTCCGTTCTCCCAAATGTTTGGGTCATATGTTGGATACGACGCCATCGCAAGCACCGCACCCGTTTTCACATCGAGAACGATTGCTGCACCAGAATCTCCTCGATGCCCCAAACTCTTTGCGCGTTGAATTGATGCTGCCAATTCTGCTTCGACCACAGATTGAAGTTTGGCATTGATATTCAAAATCAAATTATCGCCCGGAATCGGTTTGGTATTTTGTGATTGTCGAGTGACCGCTTCTTTCCGATCAACAATCACTGTCTTAATTCCTGCTTGCCCGCGCAAATAGGAATCGTACTGATACTCCAACCCAGCTTTTCCAATAAGTTCGTTTCTAAAATAATTTTTACCTTCAGAATTATTGAGATCTGCATCAGTCACTGGTCCGACATATCCCAGGACATGCGTTGCATATTCCCCTTCAAATGACGGGTAATTTCGCATCGATACTGGTTCTGCATTTACGCCTGGATAAACATCGGAATGTTCCAAGATATTGAGCGCTTGCGCTTGTGTCGCCTCTTTCGTAACTGGAATTGGTTGATAGCGAGTGCCATTCCAACAACCAACCCGTTGCTCTTTTGGAAGTTCCGGACAGATCCGAGTACGAATGTAAAGATCGTTGTAATCCAAACCTAAAACATTTGCGACTCTGGAAATTACACCAACGCCTTTGTCCGGTAATTTATCAATGACGCTGCGATCAATAGTGACCACCAATCCAGCTCGATTCATCGCAAGCGGGGTTCCAATATCGTCAACGATGACACCTCTACTTGCTGGCGTGACAATGTCTCGACTTTGAATATTGAGGGCAGCTTCCCGATAGCGAGGGCCGTCAGCAATTTGTAAGAAAAATAGCCGACCAAAGAGCGCCGCCATGAGTGATGCGATGAAAATCTGAATAAAGGCAAGGCTTAATCGCGAGCGATCTATCATCGTCTATCTCTCGAGCTCTGCGTTGCAAGATGGAAACGATTAATCAACGGCACATAAATTGGCGAAAGCAAGAGCGTCCAAAGAAAATTACCAAGTAACTCGCGCATGGAGGCGGTCAATGTTGTATTTGATTCGCCAAGAATCGACGTCGCGATGAGAAAGAGAATCAATGTGAGAGTTGCGGCGCCTGCGATAATAAATGCCATCGTTAATGGTCGAGTATCGAAGTCACCCATACCTTCTCGGTTAACCGAGACGATATAACCAACAATTGTCAGAATGAGCGTCCATTGTCCAAATGGCGAATCAATTGTGGGGCTGAGATCTAGCACCAAACCAGCGATAAAACCGGAAACGATGGCGCCATTTCTATTCTCCATCGAAATCCACGCTAACGCAGCGGCGAGATAAAGCGAGAAGCCACCAATCAAGAAATGTACTTGATTCACAATGGTTTCTTGAATAAGAAAGAGACCGATAAAGAGTGAGACTGTTAAGGAAACGCGACTAAATGTCATGACTTACTAGGTGAAGGCGTGACCGTCACAGTCACGGTTGGCGTCGGCGTTGCTTTTGGTTTTGGCGGGATAAGTGAATCGCGTGGATCATCAGCAGTTGTCGAAAGAATTACTGACACGACACCTAAAGAAGTTAATTTTACAAATCCTTCAACGTTGGCATGTTTCGTCAACTGCCCCGTTGCATTATCAACCCACGTCACAGTTCCTACTGGAACACCGGGAACAAATGGCTTATCACCTTCACTGCCACGGGCAATTAATTGATCTCCTAAATTGACATCTTCGGTGGCATCTAACAATTGCAGCGCATAACTCTTGCCGCCAGTTCCCGAAAGCACGCCCATCACTTGCGATCCCGCAATTCGCACACCTAAGCGAAATGAGGGATCACTCATAAGGAGAACTACCGCTGAATTACTCGTCACGCTCTTCACGACACCAACAAGGCCAGCGCCTGCTACTACTGACATATCGCGCGCGATTCCTGATTTTGAACCAGCATCGATAGTGATTGTCTGACTAAATGTTGATGTACCACCATGTGCAATGACCCGGGCTGTGACAACTTTCCACTGAGCTTTCGCTGCCAGATCCAATACGCTCTTGAGTTGAGAGAATTTTCCTTCTGCATCCTGCGCGATAATTAATTCTGACTTAAGTTTTTCATTCTCACTTTTAAGAGAATTAATCTGATTTCGCGTACGTCCCAGATGGGCAATATCACTGAGAAGATTTCCTACAGGTCGGAAGAGAGTTGTTGTAAAACTTTGAACTGGTGAGAGCAAAGTTTGCGTGATATTCCGCAATCCAGTAACAACGCTCACGCCGCGAAGATCTAACGTAATAAGAAAGAGTGAACTCACTAGGAGTGAGACCAGCAACAACCGACCTCGGTTGCTCCCGCGTTGTGCCATAGGGAAAACCTATCGGCGAGGTTCGGAAATTAAGACCTTTTCCAGCGCTTCAAATTCTTCAACGCACTTTCCGGAACCTTCCGCAACCGCAGCCAATGGTCGATCGGCGATATGGATTGGCATATTGGTCTCATGTCGTAGTCGTTCATCAAGTCCGCGAAGGAGGGCACCGCCACCTGTGAGCACAATGCCGCGATCCATTAAATCGCTTGAAAGTTCAGGTGGGCATTTATCAAGTGTTGATTTCACAGCATTGACGATTGCATTAACCGGTTCTTCAAGGGCTTTACGAATATCTTCCGCTGATACAACAATTGTTTTAGGTAGACCAGTCGCTAAATCACGACCGCGAATTTCTGCATCTGGTTCATCGCGAAGTGGAAATGCAGATCCGATTGCCATCTTAATTTCTTCAGCAGTTCGTTCGCCAAGAAGTAATGAGTATTCGCGCTTCACCCAATTGATAATTGCTTGATCAAGTTCATCGCCACCGACGCGAATTGAAAGCGCAGTAACAATGCCGCCGAGTGAAATCACCGCAACTTCGGTAGTACCGCCACCGATATCAACCACCATATTTCCGGTTGGTTCATGGATGGGAAGTCCTGCTCCAATTGCTGCTGCCATTGGCTCTTCAATGATGTACACCTTGCGCGCACCCGCTTCATATCCGGCATCTTTCACTGCACGCTGTTCAACACCAGTAATACCTGAAGGAACACAGACAACAATTCGAGGTTTCGCTAAATAACGACGCTTATGAACTTGTCGAATAAAGTACTTGATCATTAGTGCAGTGGTGTCGAAGTCTGCAATCACGCCATCTTTAAGTGGGCGGATGGCAACGATACTTCCGGGCGTACGACCAATCATTTTTTTGGCTTCAGCGCCAACCGCAAGTACTGCACCGGTATCTTGATTTACCGCAACAACGGAAGGTTCATTGAGAACGATTCCGCGACCACGAACATAAACCAAAGTATTTGCAGTACCAAGGTCGATCGCCATATCGCGACCAAGGAAGGACCAACGGCTTGCTGCTTCTGACATGTACTTCTCCTCTGCCTGCTTCTCTTACCTGATTAAAACTTTTTACTTTCCAAAAAAGATTGCGATCTCTCGCTCCGCGCTGGCGACCGAATCTGAGCCATGCACAATATTTTGTACAACTTTGGTGCCTTGATCCCGAGCTAAATCACCACGAATGGAGCCAGGCGCAGCCAACGTTGGGTCGGTAACACCTGCAAGTGAACGGAAACCTTCAATAACGCGTTCACCTTCCGCAATCATCGCAACAATCGGTCCAGACATCATAAATTCAACAAGTGGTTCAAAAAATGGTTTGCCTTGATGCTCTTCGTAATGTTTTTCAAGCGTTGCCCGATCAGCATTTAACATTCGAAGTGCCGAAACAACATAACCTTTTCGTTCAACTCGAGAAATAACTTCACCGACTAAACCACGACGAACTCCGTCTGGTTTTACGAGAATGAGGGTGCGTTCTTTACTCACGGGCCTAGTGTATTCGCGAAGTGAGAAAAACGAGAATCGTGCGGATTTAACTCAGCTTAGCGAGATTTCTCGCCTTTGCTGCCTCACCCTTGCGTCCAACAATAATCGCGGCGACCCATAATGCAACGAAAAGTCCGCCGATAAAAAACATTGTTGGCACTACGAAACCGTAAAAGAAGACTCCCAATTGAATTGTTGATCCAATAATCCAACCGGCTCGTTTTTTTAATAACCCTGCCGAGAGAAGTGCAATCAATCCAATCACGCCACCGAGCGCAACTTGCCAACCCGTTGAATTATCTTTTGCACTCAACATCGCAAATCCCATTAAAAGAAATTCCATCGATAGCACCGATGCACCTAAAATTCTCATTACTTCGCTGAACTTTCTCGAGAGCTCATACGACGAAGTATGGCGCGTGCTTCCCCTGCTGTAACTACTGAACCAGTAATGATGACCGCACAATTTTCGTCGTTGATGTCATTATCTAATTTTGCTTGCTCAATTGCTTTCACAATGGCATCACTGAGATGAGGAATGACGGTCGTGCGATCTGGCCCATATATTGAATGCGCTATGGCTTCCGCATCGTTTATGGCAGCGCTGCGGGATGATGAATTAGCACTCACAACAACTCGATCGGCAATGTCCGCTAGACCTTCGAAGATGCCCCGCACATCCTTATCTCCCATGGGAGCAACTACGGTGATAAGTGAACTGAAATCAAACTCATCTTTTATTGTCCGCACCAGCGCAACAATTCCATGCGGATTATGGGCGGCATCAACAATCACTGTCGGGTTTCGATGCAGTACTTCACATCTGCCCGGTGAATCCACTTGTGCAAGCCCGGCTCGAATAATCTCATCATCAACTTGCTTACTGCCAGCAAATGCTTCTACGGCAGCGATGGCACTCGCTGCATTTGAACCTTGATGTGCTCCGTACAACGGAATAAACACATCTTCGAAAGTTTGTGTCATTCCCTGCACCGTCACTACTTGCCCACCCACTGCTAATTCGCGTTTGCGCAGTGAAAATTCGATTCCTTCACGCAATGGCAACGCCTCTTTTTCGACACATTTTGCCATAAGTATTTTCGCGACTTCCGGCTCTTGTCGAGATAACACGACCGCAGAGTGAGCTTTGATAATTCCAGATTTTGTCGCTGCAATTTCTTCGATGGTTTCTCCAAGGTATTGCATATGATCAAGTCCAATCGGCGTGATCACAGAGACTGCCGAGTTAATTACGTTGGTGGCATCCCACTCTCCACCCATACCCACTTCAAAAATTCCAACATCTACTGGGTACTCAGCGAAAGCAACAAAGGACATTGCAACCATCACTTCAAAGAACGAGAGTGGATGTGGTTGACGTGAATCAATCATGTCGAGATACAGCGCAATATCGTTATAGGTGGCAACAAAACCTTCAGCTGTGATTGGTTCATAGTTAATTGCGATTCGTTCGGTAATGGATTCCAAATGTGGACTAGTAAAGCGGCCAGTCCGAAGATCCATTTCATACAACATGGAATCGATCATTCGCGTCGTTGTTGTCTTGCCATTTGTGCCTGTGATGTGAATTGTCGGATACGAAAGTTGCGGAGAACCTAGTGCGTCACTCAGCGCGGCAATTCGATCCAACGTTGGTTCTAATTTATTTTCTGGCCATCGTTTAAGAAGTGCCGCTTCTACTGCTTTAAGCCGCTCCATGTCATCGGCAGAACTCATGCTTACGCCTTTGGGAGTGCAGCGAGTAACGCGGTGATTCGCTCAATCTCTGCGTTACAAAATTCCAACCGCTCGCGAATCTCGGTGACAACTTCCATTGGAGCTTTAGCCATAAAGTTCTCATTGTTAAGTTTTACTTCAGCCGTCTTCTTATCTTTCTCGATTGCCGCTAAATCTTTAGTTAATCGCGAACGCTCTGCCCCAACATCAACTGCCCCAGTCAGATCAAATTCCACGCTAAAAGCGCCGATTTCTACTTTTGCACTCGGTGCAAAATTTGCCGACGCTGGTTCCAACTTAGTGATAAATCGAATCGAACTTTCATAGGCAGCAAGGCCGCCTTCGGTCAATCCACTCAATCGCGCCGCAATCTTTGCTGACGTTTTGATTCCTTGATCATTTCGGAATCGGCGAATCTCAGTAATCAACGTTTGAACTTCGCCAACTAACTTGGCTACCGCGCTCTGATCGTGAAGTGGTGCCGCCGACGGCCACTGCGCAACAACTAGTGATTGGCCACCAGTAAGTGGCTTCCACATCGCTTCCGTAATAAATGGCATCACTGGATGGAGCAAACGCATCAATTGATCAAAAACATGTCCCAAAACTCGCTTTGTTACTTCTGCCTCCGCGCCACCGCGCGCGAAAATATCTTTCGTCAATTCCAAATACCAATCACAGACATCATCCCAAGCAAAGTGATAGACCGCATCGCACGCTTTTTGAAATTCAAATGCTTCCAAATTCTTATCTACTTCGACAATTGTTTCATTGAGTCGATTCAAGATCCATTGATTAATATGGTTCACATTCTTAATGTCAGGTAATTCGCCATTGACATTGGCGCCATTCATCATCGCAAACCGAGCGGCATTCCATAATTTCGTCGCAAAGTTTCGCGAACCAGCAACCCACTCTTCTGCCAACGCTTGGTCTGTTCCTGGATTTGCACCTCGCGCCAACGTAAAGCGCAACGCATCTGATCCATATTTATCCATGAATTCCAATGGATCAACGGTGTTACCGCGAGACTTAGACATTTTCTTTCCGTGCTTATCGCGAACTAAACCGTGTAGTGCAATAGTTCCAAATGGCTCAACGCCATCCATTGCAAAAAGTCCCATAATCATCATTCGTGCTACCCAGAAAAATAAAATGTCATAACCGGTAACTAATACAGAGGTTGGATAAAACTTCTTTAAATCATCGGTCTGTTCCGGCCAACCTAAAGTCGAAAATGGCCATAACCCAGATGAGAACCATGTATCTAAAACATCGGAATCTTGTGTGTAACCGGCTGGCGCGCTCTCGCCAGGTCCCACAACAACCATTTCATCATTTGGTCCATACCAAACTGGAATTCGATGTCCCCACCACAATTGTCGAGAGATACACCAGTCATGCATGTTGTCGACCCAATCAAAATATCGTGGTTCCATCTCAACGGGATCAATCTTTACTTTGCCATTGCGCACTGCATCGCCAGCGGCTTTTGCTAGCGGTGCAACTTTGACGAACCATTGTTTCGATAATCGAGGTTCAACGATTGTTGCGCATCGTTGGCAATGGCCTACCGAATGCTTATAAGGACGTTTCTCCCAACCAATTCGTCCATCGGCGCGAAGTTGTTCGACTACCGCTTTACGCGCTGTGAATCGATCCATGCCATCAAATTGTGTTCCCGTGCCAGCCATGATGCCTGCTTCATTCATGATGACAACAAATGGCACGTTGTGACGCACTGCCATCTCAAAGTCATTGGGATCGTGAGCTGCAGTTACTTTGACAGCACCCGTTCCAAATTCTGGATCGACAATCTCATCGGCAATAATCGGAATCATTCGATCGACATATGGCAAACGAACCGTCTTGCCAATCATCTCTCGATAGCGTGGATCGTTTGGATTAACCGCTACTGCGCCATCACCGAGCATTGTTTCTGGTCGCGTCGTTGCAATCGAAATCTGATTTTCACCCGGATCACCATAGGTAATTTGAACAAATTCACCATCAATTTCTTGATGTTCAACTTCAATATCAGAGAGCGCAGTAAGACATCGAGGACACCAATTGATAATCCGTTCTGCTCGATAAATTAAACCTTTGTCGTAAAGATTTTTGAAAATAGTTAATACTGCTTTGGATAAACCTTCATCCATGGTGAAACGTTCGCGCGTCCAGTCAACCGATGCGCCTAACCGCTTCATTTGATTGAGAATTGATCCGCCTGATTCGGCTTTCCATTCCCAAACTTTTTTAACAAACTCCTCGCGACCTAAATCGTGGCGTGATTTACCTTGCGCTGCTAATTGCCGCTCCACAACATTTTGCGTTGCAATTCCCGCGTGATCCATGCCAGGCAACCAGAGCGCTTCAAAACCTTTCATCCGTTTCATACGAATTAATGAATCTTGAATTGTCATATCGAGGGCATGGCCGATATGCAGACTGCCCGTCACATTGGGTGGCGGAATAACAATGGTGAAAGGTTTTTTATCAGAGCGTGGATTTGCGGTGAAGTACCCAGCTTTAAGCCATCCGTCGTAAAGCGCACCTTCGATATCAGAAGGTGTGAAACTTGATGGCAACTCAGTCATAAGGTGACGAAGTCTAGATTAAGCGGACTTCTCTTCCGAACGCTTAGAAGAACGCTTCGGCGTTGTGATGCCACGTTCAACATATGTTGGCGCAACATGGTTTTCGACAACTTCCGGCGTCACAATGACTTTGCCGATCTCTTTTTTGCCTGGCACTTCATACATCACTGGCAGAAGTACTTCTTCCATAATCGCGCGGAGACCACGTGCGCCGGTGCCACGCTTGATCGCTTGATCTGCAATGACATTGAGCGCCTCTTCAGTAATTTCTAGTTCCACATCATCCATTTCAAAGAGGTGTTGATACTGCTTCACCAACGCATTCTTTGGTTCAGTAAGAATTTGCAACAAGGCCGGGCGATCGAGATTTTCAACGCTCGTAACAATCGGAAGTCGACCAATAAATTCCGGGATCATGCCGAACTTCAAGAGATCTTCTGGCATGACATCGGCAAAGTGATCAATTGCCTTCTTCTCTTCAAGGGATTGCAGCGTTGCATTAAAACCAACGCCAGCTTTGCCTTTTCGATTTTCAATAATTTTTTCCAAGCCGGCAAATGCGCCACCAACAATGAAGAGGACATTTGTCGTATCAATTTGAATGAACTCTTGATGTGGGTGCTTTCGACCACCTTGTGGTGGAACGGACGCAGTTGTTCCTTCAAGAATTTTCAAGAGCGCTTGCTGAACACCTTCACCAGAAACATCGCGAGTGATAGATGGGTTCTCGCTCTTGCGTGCAACTTTATCGATTTCGTCGATATAGATAATTCCTGTTTCAGCTTTCTTCACATCGAAATCTGCTGCTTGAATAAGTTTGAGCAGAATATTTTCTACGTCTTCGCCAACATATCCAGCTTCGGTGAGCGCTGTGGCATCAGCGATTGCAAACGGTACATTCAACATTCGCGCCAAAGTTTGCGCGAGCAGAGTTTTTCCAGAACCAGTTGGACCAAGTAACAAGATATTGCTCTTTGCTAACTCGACTCCATCTTCCCGACGACCATCGCCAGCTTTAATTCGCTTGTAGTGGTTATAAACAGCGACCGAGAGCGATTTCTTTGCGCGTTCTTGTCCGATCACATATTGATCGAGAAATTCATAAATTTCATTTGGTTTTGGCAGTTCTTGCAGGCCGAGCGATGTACTTTCATTTAATTCATCTTCAATAATCTCGTTGCAGAGATCAATACATTCATCACAGATATATACGCCTGGACCGGCAATTAATTTCTTTACTTGCTTCTGGGTCTTGCCACAGAAGGAACACTTCAGCAGGTCACCGCTTTCACCGATGCGAGTCACGACATTCCTTCTCTCTATCCCGTGGGGAATTGTTTCGGGAGTAGGTAAATCGTAGAGAAATCGGTCAGCAGAAGTCGGTTAATTCTGTTCGCTTACAGAGGAATTAACCTCTGGCGTCTTCAATCTCGTCACACCGGGAACTGCCAAAACTGCCAACCCAGTCACGATATGGAAAGCCACAACAAAAATAAGAACGTTTCGGATTCCAAACGCTTCAGTCGTAGGACCAGCAAGCGCCATTCCTAATGGCAACAATGAGAGCGAACCCATGTGATCAACTGAGAAGACTCGACCTTGTAACTCTTGCGGCACTTCTCGTTGAATTGCGGTTGACCAATAAATACCAAATGGTTCAGTGGATGCGCCTAAAACAAAATAGGCAAAGATCACCCACCAACTTGCAAATGGAAACGCTAAAGCAAGTGGACCAACTGCAAAAAATAACCATGCAATTACCGATACTAAACCTGGTCTATTTGATTTGATGCGCGCCCACACCAGTGCAGAAACTGCGCCACCTATCCCCGCCGCCGCTGATGCCGCCGCAAAAGTAAAGTTCCCCTCAAATTCACTCTTGGTGACAACGGGCAACATCACCGATTCAACTCCAATGACAACCATCAATTGCACCGCCGCCATCACAATGATTGCGGCTACCCATGGCATGTTTCGTACCGTTCTAATCCCTTCGGCAAAATCTGCAAAGAAGGAATTACTCTGCGGTTTGCTTTCAATTGCTCCTTCCTTTAATGGAAAGAGCAACGCTGTACCAATGAGAAAACCCACAGCAGTAATCAAAAATGTTTTATGACTTCCTACAAGTGCAACAAATAAACCGCCAATTGCCGGGCCAAGAATTGAACCAACTCGCGCAGTAACACTTCGCAACGCATTTCCTGCTGGTAATAACTCATTAGGCAGAAGACTTGGCAAGATCGCTGCTGAAGCCGGCATTCCTAACGCTTCCCCAGTTCCCATTAAGAAAACTATTACTGCAAGTGTCCACGTTGGAAGTCCAGCAGTTGTGACGAGAAAGAGCGCTAAGGTCAGAAAACCTCGAGTGACATCAGCAATAATCATGATGTATTTGCGTTTGAATCGATCCGCCCACACACCACCAAAACCTGCAAGGACTACGCCAGAAAGAATTCGTGAAGCAAGAATCAACCCTAAAGTTGTTGCATTTCCACCTTCATCGAGCACTGTAACCGCAAGTGCAATCGGAAATGCTGCAGCACCAATTGTGACAAGAAATCCCGAAAGCCAAAGCAGAACAAAACTCGGATGAGCAAAGAGCCGCGAGTTTTGCACTACAAAGTTTCTTAAAGGACCGTGAAGAAAAGCGCTTTACTTCTTCGAAGTAGCTTTACGGCTCGCCAAGATTTGATCAATCAAGCCATATTCCACTGCTTCATTTGCAGTAAGAATTTTGTCTCGCTCAATATCTTTAGCAATATCTTCTTTTGGCTTTGAGGAATGCTTTGACAACATCTCTTCCAAAAGCGCTCGCATACGAAGAACTTCT
The DNA here is from genome assembly GCA_963978235.1 of uncultured bacterium. Lineage (GTDB taxonomy): Bacteria > Actinomycetota > Actinomycetes > Nanopelagicales > Nanopelagicaceae > UBA7398. The sequence continues at coordinate 14,004 of CAXBQM010000005.1, forward strand.
TTCGCTTGAATTTCGATATCCGAACCTTGTCCGCCACCTTCTGAATATGGTTGGTGAATAAGAATTCGTGAGTGCTCCAGCGCATAACGCTTTCCTTTTGTACCGCCAGCTAAGAGAACTGCCGCTGCTGATGCCGCTTGACCTAAACAGATTGTCATCACATCTGGGCGAACGAATTGCATCGTGTCATAAATTGCAGTGAGCGCTGTAAACGATCCACCAGGCGAATTGATATACATCATGATGTCGCGATCTGGATCCATTGATTCCAACGTCAACAACTGCGCCATCACATCGTTTGCAACGGTGTCATCGATTGCTTGGCCTAAGAAAATAATTCGCTCTTCAAAGAGCTTGGTATAAGGATCAAGTCGCTTGTAACCATAAGTTGTGCGTTCTTCAATTGTTGGAAGAACATAACGTGCGGTGTGGTTTAAAGGATTGGAATTCATCGCGCTGTTCCTCCGCTTCCTGAAACTTGTCCGGCTGATTTGACCACGTGATCCACGAATCCGTATTCCTTCGCTTCTTCCGCGGTAAACCAACGATCGCGATCTGAATCAGCAGTGATGTTCTCAATCTTCTGACCAGTATGCATCGCAATTAACTCTGCCATTGTCTTCTTTGTATGAGACATCTGCTCTGCCTGAATCTTGATATCACTTGCAGTTCCACCAATTCCGCCTGATGGTTGGTGCATCATGATGCGCGCATGTGGCAACGCATATCGCTTACCTGGCGCGCCGGCACATAACAAGAATTGACCCATCGATGCTGCAAGTCCCATTGCCACCGTTGCAACATCATTTTTGATGTATTGCATCGTGTCATAGATCGCCATACCAGCGGTGACAGATCCACCTGGTGAATTGATATACAAATAAATATCTTTATTGGGATCCTCAGCCGCAAGGAGCAACATCTGGGCGGCGATTGCATTCGCCATCGAATCTTCCACGACCGATCCAAGGAAAATAATTCGTTCCTTTAGTAATCGGTTATAAACCTGATCATCTAAACCAAGCTCCACAACGCCTCCTGGGTGCAACTGAACTCACTTTGAGAATTTCTACTAGTAAAGACCCTAACAATGATTAGCGCGAATTGCTTCCGCAATTTCCCGAAAAGATCGAAAATCAGCCGATGTTCGCTCTAAGCGGAGCGGTTACTCGGCAGCAGCTTCACTCTCTTCGGCTGGCTTAGGGCGGAGCGCCTCGAGATCAACAGTTCTTCCCGACGCATCAATCACTTTTACTCGCTCAAGTGCAACCGCAAGTGCTTTGGTTCTCGTCACATCCGCAACCAGGGTTGAGACCTGTCCGGATTTTTGAATCTCTTGAATGAATTGCTCGGGTGCCATTCCATATCGTGCAGCAGAGCGAACCAAATACTCGGTCATTTCCATATCCGTTATTTGCACTTCTTCTTTCCGCACAATCGCATCCAGAATGAAATCAGTAGAAATGCTCTTCTTAATCTCTTCGGTTACCTCGGCGCGATGAGTATCGTCATCAAGGCGATTTTCTTTCTCAAGGTGTGCGTTCACTTCTTCTTCAATAATTCCTTCAGGAACTGGCACATTCATGGTTTCAATCAATTGCTGGACAAGTAAATCCCGTGCTTGCGCACCTTGTTCCATTGCTTTGAGGCGTGTTAAACGTTCACGAGTGTCTTTTTGCAACTCTTCCAACGTATCAAATTCGCTTGCCAATTTTGCAAATTCATCATTGAGTTCAGGCAATTCACGAACCTTCACGGCCTGCACAGTCACTTTAATATCGCCGCTTTGTCCCTCTTCCATACCCACTAATGGCGCATTGAAAGTTTTGGATTCGCTGACTTTCATTCCGACAAGGACTTCATCGAGTCCGACAATCATCTTCTTACTTCCAACTTCGTAAGAAATTCCGTTGGCAGAGCCACCATCTATTTCTTTTCCATCGACGCTTGCAAGTAAGTCCATAGAGACAAAATCGCCATCTTCAACGGTCTTCTCTACGGTATTCAATGTTCCAAATCGCTTACGTAATTCGTCTACTTGCTCAGCAACATCTTTATCTGTTACTTCTACATCGTCGACTTTAACTTCTAAAGATGCAAAATCAGGAAGAGTAATTTCCGGTCGAATCTCAACTTCAACGGTGAATGAAACCGCCTTGTTATCCTCTAAAGAAGTGATATCTACGGCTGGACGACCAATCGGAAGAACATCATGTTCGCGAGTTACTTGCGAATAAAAAGTTGGAAGCGCCGAATTAATCGCTTCATCCAACACTGCCGCACGTCCCACTCGCTGATCGATAAGTGCAGCTGGAACTTTTCCTTTTCTGAAACCTGGGATTACTACCTTCTCCGAGATTGTTTGATACGCCGTTTTTACATGAGGCTCTAATTCTTTGAAATCAACATCGATAGAAATTCGAACTCGTGTAGGTGAGAGTGTTTCGACAGCGCTTTTCACGGATCTCCTTCAGGGTTTTTAATTTCTGGTCGGGGCGGAGAGACTCGAACTCTCGATCTCTTGCTCCCAAAGCAAGCGCGCTAGCCACTACGCTACGCCCCGCGGCGCAGGCGCAAAGTCTAGACGAGAATTTTCCAACTTCTAACCGCACGAGATACCTTATGCCCCTCGCAGAAGTTGCCTTCCACGAGGAGCAAAAAATGCGGGCGTAGCTCAATGGTAGAGCTCCAGCCTTCCAAGCTGGCCATGCGGTTTCGATTACCGTCGCCCGCTCCACATCTTTATTAATTAATCGTTCCCACTAATGTCGCGTTATATGACCCTGTAAAAGTCAAATATTTGTCTGAAGTTCCTAAAAGTGTTCCAGTTACTACTGAAACTACTAAGTTGTAAGTTGTATTTATCGTTGAACCATCAATCAAAATATCTGCAATCACAGTGTGTTCATATATTTGAGCTCCAGATCTATAGCTATTCGCTGCATGGGCTGTCCAAGTCACAGTTGGTGTAACTGCTGAGCCTGGTATGGAAGCATTAAATCCAAGAGCTACTGAAGTTGAATTTATTGAATTCGTTCCGTAGACAATTAAGTGAACTAAATAAGATTTTCCTGCAGCAAAATTTCCAAAATTTCCACTGGAAGTTGAATTTCCCGGATTTCCAGAAAGTTGAGAAGCGAAAGAAATTGATCCGTAGTAAACATTAGTAGTGCCTGTTGCGCCGGTATCGCCTTTAACTCCTTGTATTCCTTGCGCACCTGTTGCGCCAGTCGCACCTGTGTCACCTTTCAATCCCGTTGCGCCAGTTGCACCAGTGTCACCTTTTGCGCCAGCAGCACCATCAACTCCATTCGTTCCATTTGCTCCTGCTACTCCTTGTGGTCCAGCAACACCTTGCGGACCGGCCGGACCAGTTGCACCTGCAGGACCAGCGGGACCAGTTGCGCCGGCAGATCCCGTTGCGCCAGTTGCTCCCGTAAGTCCAATTGGTCCTTGTTGCCCAGTTGCACCAGTGTCACCTTTCACGCCTTGGATTCCTTGATCACCTTGTGGTCCTTGAATTCCTTGCGGACCTTGCAATCCTGTTGTTCCCGTAATCGAAGAACCATTTTTACCGTCCACTCCATTTGTGCCGGATGGACCTTTCAAACTGATTGGAGTGGGCCATTTGCCATTTGTCTTGGGCCCGTAAATATTGAATGAGGCAATATCAATATAGAAGTCGCCGTTTTCGCCCGTCTTAGTAGAAGGCGCTCCTTTTCCATTTAATAAGGTATTCAAAATTGATGTGCCAGTAATGCGGCCAGCAGATTCTGCTGAAGTTATTGGTAAAACAACTTGCATGATGAGTAACGAGAGTGAGGTGAGTGCTAGCACTATTGAGCTCTTTCGCCACGTCTTCATAAATTCCCTTTCATTGAGCCATTTGCCGATCGACAAAGTGGTGCTCGACCATTTTCAGTAGGTCACAAGATGTTATAAAGATGAGTTCTCATCTCGATTTTTCAGCGTAAATCGCTTATGTTCGAGTTTTATAACAAAAAGTTTCACAAGCCTTTCTAAAGGAAATGTGCTGGTCTCTTCAGGTTGTAGGTATTAAGTAGCCACATCGAGCTCCCCTGCTCGGAGTCTCAATGAATGACTGGTTTTGTTGAGATTGAAATTAATAAAGGAGTAAAAAAATGAAGAAGAAACTTGTAACGGTTTCCATCGTTACTGGTCTTGTTCTCTCATTAGGAACAACGGGAATCGCATCGGCACATGGTCGAGGTGGTTTTAGTGGCATGGGAATGGGTAAAGGAATGTTTGGTAGTTCCTCCGCTCCAACATTGGATTCCATTCTGAAAGGTCTTGTTGATAACAAGACTTTGACGCAAGCACAAGTAGATGCAATCAACAAAGCTCTCACAGACGCGAAGAACGCAGTAGTTGCGACAGCTGCTGCCGCTCAAGCCGCGCATGAGAAATTGATTGCAGATGCAATCGGTATTGATATTGCGACTATCAAATCTCGATTGGCTGCAGGTGAATCGCTTGGTGCAATTGCTGGCGCAAAGAAAGATGCATTGATTTCAGTATTAGTTGCGGAAGCAACAAAACGAATCGATGCTGCTGTTGCTGCAGGAAGAATTACTGCGGCTGCTGCCACAACACTTAAAACCAACTTAACGGCACGCATTACCGCTGAGGTAAACGAAGTTCGTAGCAAAGGACTTGGTATGGCTAATCCAAATTCCACGATGTCACACATCATGGGATCAATGATGGCTGGTCCACGTCGATAAACGCACTAAAACTTCTCCTTCGAGGGTATAGGAAGAGAAGCCCCACTGATAAAACAGTGGGGCTTCTTTCATTTTCTAGCTTTTTTAATTGATGTCTTTGTGGAGGGCTCTATTTTTTGAGAAGGTAGCGCCATGAGAATTCATATTGGCTCTGATCACGCTGGCTTGGAATTTAAAAACGTCATTGTGAAACACCTTGAATCAAAAGGTCACACAGTGATTGATCATGGCCCACATGTCTATGACGCTCTTGATGACTATCCGGTCTTCTGCATTCCTTGTGCGGAGGCGGTTGCTCATGAACCTGGTTCCTTGGGAGTAGTACTCGGTGGCTCTGGAAATGGCGAACAAATGGCAGCAAATAAAGTCAAAGGTGTTCGCGCTGCACTTGTGTGGAGTATTGAGACCGCGAAATTAGCCCGCGAACATAACAATGCAAATGTCATTGCAATCGGCGGAAGAATGCACTCCGAAGAATTTTGCTTACAACTTGTCGATACTTTTATCGCAGAACCTTTTCCTGGCGATGAGCGACATGTACGCCGAATTGGCTTAATGGCTAAGTATGAAAACGAAGGAAAACTTTAGTTCGCGACGGTGTATTTAAAGTCAGTTACTTGATGACTTTTTGTAATTCCTTTTGATTCAAATTTGGTTAATGGTCGCCATTCAGGTCGAGCGACAATCCCTCCTTGAAAACGCGCATCGCGAGCAAATACTTTTTCGATGGCATTGGCATACTCCAGCCAATCGGTAGCAATACAGATTCGACCGGATGGTTTCAATTTCTTTGCAAGTAAATCCAGTAACGGTTCTTGAATAATTCTGCGCTTTCGTTGTTTGGTTTTTGGCCAAGGATCTGGGAAAAATATATGGAATGCATCTACTGACTGGTCGGAAAACTGATCACGAATAACCACAGTGGCATCGGCTTCAAGTACTCGAAGATTTGTAGTACCCAACTCCTCCGCTCGAAGTATTAATGCGCCGATACCTGCTCGATGTACTTCGATCGCGATATATCCACTCGTGTTAAAAGTTGATGCCAGCTTTGAAGTGGCTTCACCCATGCCACTTCCTATTTCAACAATGACTTCGCTCTTATCGGGAAAGATTGACTTAAGGTCGATTGGTTTCTCTGAATCAAGACCGTATTTATTCCAATACTTATCTATTGCACCCTCTTGCGCGGCAGTCATTCGCGAACCACGTTTGATGTAACTGCGAATAGTCGGCAGCACTCCTGTGGTTTGTTCCATAGTGGAAAAGCCTGCCTTCTCTGGTTGGATACGGGTCATGCCAGGACAAAATATCACTCGCGCTGAAGCGCAAGAACGTGCACGACATCTCTCGATTCGCCACTATGACATCTCGTTAGATGTGACAACCGGTGATGAACTCTTCCGCGCCAAATCCATCGTGACATTCACGGCAACGCCAGGTTATGACACCTTCATCGATGCGGTGGGAAAGAAAGTCATTACGGCAACGCTTAATGGCGCACCGGTAGATGTCTCCAACTATGACGGCGAATCAATATTTCTTAAGAATTTACAAGCCGAGAATGAACTCATTATTGAGTTGGATTCACCCTATTCAAAGACGGGCGAAGGTTTACAACGTTCAGTAGATCCGGTTGATAACGAGGTTTATCTTTACTCGCAAGGTGAAACATCTTTTATTCGAAATATGTATCCCTGCTTTGACCAACCAGATTTGAAAGCAACTTTTAATTTCACCGTCACTGCGCCGGCACATTGGGAAGTGGTCTCCAATAATCCAGTTAAAACGACTGCTACATCTGGCGCGAAGAAAACTTGGGAATTCACTACTACCCCAATCATGTCGACCTATATCACTGCAGTTATCGCTGGACCTTACGCATATGTGCGCGATACTTATAAGGGCGAGAAAGAAATTCCACTCGGTATTTATTGCCGTAAATCGCTCTTTGAAAAACTCGATTCAGAAAATATCTTCCGTCTTACTAAACAAGGTTTCGATTATTTCCAGAAAGTTTTCGGACTTGCGTATCCATTCGATAAGTATGACCAGATCGCCGTTGTTGACTTTAACTGGGGTGCGATGGAGAACGCCGGAGCAGTAACCTGGCGTGAAGAGATGTTGGTCTTCCGCTCTAAAGTAACCAAGCGCGCCTACACTGGTCGCGCCAGCACATTGATGCATGAGATGGCGCATATGTGGTTTGGAAATCTCGTCACTATGCGTTGGTGGGATGACTTATGGCTTAATGAAGCGTTCGCTGAATGGGTTTCGTATCTTGCAATCACTGAAGGAACTGAATTCACTTCAGGTTGGACTGACTTCACCGCAATTCGAAAAACTGCTGCGTATGCTCAAGATCAACTCACCACAACACATCCCATCTCAACCGACATGATCGATATCGACACGGTGAAGTCGAATTTCGACATGATTAGTTACGCAAAGGGCGCTTCAGCACTTCAACAATTGGCTGCATATTGCGGACGAGAAAATTTCATCAAGGGTCTCCAGAATTACTTCAAAAAATTTGCCTACAAAAACACCACTCTTGATGACTTAATCGGAGAACTCTCTGCAACATCTGGTCGAGACCTCAATCAATGGGTTTCAACATGGATTAAAAGCGCAGGCGTAAATACCCTCCGCTCGAAAATTGAAATCGAAGGCGACAGTTATTCCTCCATTTCTATTACTCAGGAACCACCAAAGATTCCAGCCGGCTCTAAGGAACTCCGCCAACATCGTTTAGCGGTCGGACTTTTCGATTTGAAAAATAACGAATTGGTCCGACGACGCGCAGTTGAGCTTGATGTGATTGGTTCTCAGACTGAAGTCACTGAACTTAAAGGTGAAAAAGTTGCTGATTTAGTACTCATCAACGATAGCGATCTCACCTACGCAAAAGTTCGACTCGATCCTCAATCGATTGAAACTCTAAAAAACCATATTGGAAAACTTACGGACGGACTTTCGCGAACTGTTTGCTGGAGCGCTTCATGGGACATGATGCGAGATGCCGAACTTTCTGCAAGTGATTACATCAATATCGTGCTTGCAGGTCTTGGAACTGAAGATGACATCACAGTTCTTGGTCAATTACTTGTTCAATTGAATTCGGCAGTTGAGATATACACCAGCGACAAGAACCGCGACGCGCAACGTGAAAAAGTCGCTACCGCTCTCGAATCACTTCTCAATAAAGCTGCGCCAGAAAGTGACCATCAACTTCAATTTGCGCGCGCGTTTGCTTCACTTGCTTCAACACCGGCACATGGCGCACGCGTTCGCGAACTTCTCGAAGGAAAACTTGCTGGTCTTAAAGTCGATAGCGATCTACGTTGGCACTTTGTTACCTGCTTAGTTGAACGTGGACTTTCATCTCAAGCAGAAGTCGCGCAAGAGTTGGAAAAGGACAACACCTTTACCGGACAACTTGCAGCCGAACTCTGCAACGCCGCTTTCCCGACAAAAGCAGCAAAAGATGCTGCGTGGAAGAAAGCTACCGAAGGCGATCACACGATTTGGATCAAGCTCTACAACATTCGCGGTTATAACCGACCGCTTCATCGAGCGCTCCACGTTGATTTCATTGATCCATATCTAAATATGTTGCTTGATGTATGGGCGAATAGCTCCTACGAAATCTCTTCGATGTTGATTCAAGGGCTCTTCCCTTCGTACGTCATCAATCAACCAACGCTTACAAAAGTTAAGAATTGGATTGCGACGACAGGCAAAGATGCTCATCCATCATTGAAGCGATTTATTAATGAAGGTATTGAAGCGATGGAGCGTGCGTTAAAAGTTCAAGCGCTCGAGAACTAAGCAGTCGCCTCAACTACGCCATACGGTTTCAAATACGGAACCCAACGCGCATCGGCTCTACCCGTTCCAAGGATTCGCCATGCTGCGCCAACCGGTTCGCGTGGTAACGAGCGCAATCTCCAGCCAAGTTCTTTCAATGTTCGATCTGCTTTGATGTGATTACAACGATGGCATGCGCTAACAACGTTCTCCCAAGTATGTCCACCACCACGACTTCGCGGAATAACGTGATCAATCGATGTTGCCGACGCCGTGCAATACACACAACGTCCACCATCTCGAGCAAAGATTGCACGACGAGAAAGCGGAACTGCATGTCGATATGGAATTCGTACGTAACGATTTAATTTAATCACTGCTGGAAGTTCAATTGAACCAGTTGAGTAATGAAGAATGACGCCAGATTGTTCAACCGTTGTTGCTCGGTTATTCAAAACTAAAATAAGCGCGCGTCTATCAGAAACGACACCTAGTGGCTCGTAGGTGGCGTTCAGAATCAGAGTCCTTCTGTTCCCGCTCGACACGTTTCCCCTTTGTCGGCACATGGCTCGTGCCGTGGGGGTTATCTTGCCGGAAGAACCCTAAGAATTCTCCGGATTTCGCGAAAATTTCTACTAGAGTCGGCATGAAATGAACGTTAACGAGAACCTCCAAAGCATCATTGATTGGTTTACCGGCGCGCCACTTCGGATTGTCACGATCCTTGCCGTCGCATTCGTTATCCAGAAATTTGTCTCTCGCGCAATTTCCCGAGGCATGGATCGAATTGCCAACGCTGATTTCATCCCTGGTCCAGGACGCACACGTGAACGTCAGAAAGAGCGAGCTCGCGCTGCTGGATCGGTTCTTCGAAGTTTCGCAAACGCGGGAATCTGGCTTATCGCTGGCTCCATGTTGCTCGGACAATTTGGGCTTGATCTCGGACCACTCGTTGCTTCCGCTGGTGTCGTAGGTGTGGCACTTGGTCTCGGCGCACAAACAATCGTTCGCGACGTTCTCTCTGGACTTTTCATGTTGGTAGAAGATCAATATGGTGTTGGCGACGAAGTTGATGTACAAGAAGTGAAAGGTATTGTCGAATCAGTTGGTCTTCGCATTACAACAGTTCGCGATAAGAGCGGAACACTTTGGTATTTGCGTAATGGTGAAATTCTCAAAGTCGGAAATAAATCTAAACGTAAAAAATAGTTCAGAAACTAAAAAACCCGATTTCTCGGGTTCTTTAGTTGCCAAGCCAAAGGAAGCTTAAGTATATAAAAAGGACCTCGATTTCTCGAGGTCCTTTTTTGAATGACATATGTTGAGGTGTTCCTCAGGTTTCTGCCACGAACCCATATCTCATCAAGATGCGGAACTGCTGACGGGACTCGAACCCGCAGCTTCAAATTGGCAAAATTAGATGTGTTACCAGTTACACCACAGCAGCCCACTGCCGAATACTTACTTTTCTTTCTCATCGCATTTGATTTCAAGATAAATATTGTTAATTAGAAAGACGTGTGGAAAATGCAAAATCCCACATTTCTGTGGGACTTTGCATTGCCAATTTGAAGTGGAAAAAAGTATAACTACAAAATTGATTACAGAGAGTAATTTTCTATGAATTGTGATTGACAAGGCTATTTGCTGCTAGCTCCAAATAACTCCACAAAATAACTCGATCGGCTTCTTCTATCGATAACTCATCAACGGCAGATTTCATGCATCGCAGCCACGCATCGCGAGCCGCCACATCAATCTGGAATTGTGCATGTCGCATACGAAGTCGAGGATGCCCACGTTCTTCTTGATACGTAGTCGGCCCTCCCCAATACTGTTCGAGAAACATCATGAGCCGGCGCGCTGCCCCATGAAAATCTTCATCTGGATACATGGGCTTCAAAATTGGATCTATCGCTACTAGCGCATAAAAATGCGAGACAAGTTGCTCAAAAGTATCCCGCCCACCTACACGTTCGTAGAACGAATCCATATTCGTAATTTACAACTTAATGCGTGATTGGTTTGTTGATTCGAGTCACGGCATACGCCGCAACCACGCAGAGAATTCCAGTGAGATAAAACGAGAGCGCATAATCGCCGAATTTGACCCGCACTAACGCTGCGGTAAATGCGGCAAATGAACCACCAATTTGATGAGCAGCAAAGACCCAGCCATAAATAACAGTTCCGCGCTCTTGCCCAAGAATATTTCGGCAGATCATCACTGTTGGTGGAACAGTCGCAACCCAATCCAATCCGTAAAAAATAATAAAGATCAGCGTCGTCGGATGAATCGTCGAGAAGAGAATTGAAGGCAATAGGAAGAGCGATAAGCCTCGTAGGAAGTAATAGAAGAAGAGCAATTTTCGCGGATCAATTCGGTCCGTTAACCATCCTGAGAAAATCGTCCCAATCACATCAAAGACACCGATCATTGCAAGCAAACTTGCGGCAGTTACTTCCACCATTCCGTGATCATGCGCAGCAGGAATGAAGTGCGTGCCGATTAATCCACTCGTTGAAAGTCCACAAACAAAAAACGAAAACGTCAGCAACCAAAAATCACGGCTCTTTGATGCCCGTTTCAAACTATCAATCGCAAGTTGCGCCGCCTTCATTGTTGGCGGTGCTGGCGGAACCCAATCACTTGGAGCGCCATATGGCTTTAAACCAAGATCACTCGGTTTCTCTTTTAAGAAGATAAAGATCAATGGCACCATGACATATGCGCCACTTGCTACTAAAACTGAAACATGCCGCCAGCCTTGAGTTGTTGCAAGTGATGCCATACCCGGTAGAAAAACTAATTGTCCGGTTGCAGTTGCGGCGGTCAGTAAACCAATAACTGCGCCTCGTTTTTCTATAAACCAACGACTCGCAACGGACGCTGCAAAAACCAGCGCCATCGAACCTGAACCCAGTCCGACAATTACTCCCCACAGCAACATCAATTGCCAAGGTTCTTTCATCCAAATTGTGCAGAGCGCACCCGTACCAAGTGCGGTGAGTGCACACATCACCACTCGTCGAATTCCAAATCGTTCCATTAACGCCGCGGCAAACGGCGCCATCAATCCATAGAGAAGAACGTTGATACTTACTGCCGCTGAAATTGTTGCGCGCGACCAACCAAACTCTTCTTCGAGCGGAACAATGAGAACTGAAGGCGTTGCTCTAAATCCTGCCGTCGCAAAGAGAGTAAAGAAGACAACCCCCGCTGCAATCCAAGCCGGATGAAGTTTTTTCACCGAGTGCGTAACCAGACTGCGGTATCTCGTGGCAGTTTTCCTTGGTTGAGCGGACCAGATGAGATCAATACTTCTGCGCCATCAGGAAGTGCACACTCTGCGCCGAAATTTACATAACATGCAAAATTTCCTGGTCGCGAAAAAGCCAACACATTTTCACCCGCATTAATCCACTCCATCGGACCATCACCAAGTCCGGCTTCTTTTTTGCGAAGCGCTAACGCAGCGCGGAACATGTTGAGCGTTGAATCTTTCTTATTTTCTTGCGACTCAACTGAATAATTTCCCCACCACGATGATTGTGGCAACCATGCTTCATTCGGTTTAAGCGCACCATTATTTGAGAAGCCATGCGCACCCGTTGAATCTGTTTTCCACGGAAGTGGTACTCGACAGCCATCTCGACCGCGATCTTTGTAACCGCTCATCTTCCATCGTGGATCAGTTAATCGATCTTCTGGCAGATCTCGAACTTCTGGTAACGCGAGCTCTTGGCCTTGATAAATATAAGTACCGCCAGGCAACGCCAACATCAACAACGCACCAGATCGCGCACGAAGCGTGCCACGTGCAATATCTAACTTCGCCGGATCACCTTGGCGCTCAAAGGTTGTATCAATTTTTCCGTGGCCCAAATCTAAATCAAAGCGATCAAGCACTCGCACAACATCGTGGTTCTCTAACACCCACGATGCCGGCGCACCGACTGCTTGAATCGATTGCAGCGACGTTTTGATATTCGTTGTTAAATCATCAACGCTCCAACGAGAAGAGAGGAAATCAAAGTTGAAGGAATTCGCTAATTCATCAGGGCGTAGATATAACGCAATGCGCTCCGCTGGTCGCACCCATGCTTCTGCAACCGCCATACGATCGCCTTCATACGAATCAAAGATCTTTCGCCATGCGCGATAAATCTCGTGCACACCTTCTTGATCCCAGAATGGCATTTTCAGCGCGGCCAACATCTCGGGCGTTAAATTCGCTGTCTCTACATCCGGAAGTCCCGGCGCTTTAATCATTCCGTGCGCGACATCGATGCGGAAACCATCAACGCCTCGATCAAGCCAGAACTTCAAAACATTTTCAAAGTAACTTCGTACTTCTTTATTCTCCCAATTGAAATCTGGTTGCTCGACTGCAAAAAGATGCAAGTACCACTGACCTGGTTTGCCATCAGCCTCAATCACTCGTTCCCACGCTGGTCCACCAAAAACTGCTTGCCAATTATTCGGTGGCAGTTCGCCATTAACACCTTTGCCATCTCGGAACATATAACGATCACGCGCTGCCGAACCGGGCGCTGCTGCAAGCGCTTCTTGAAACCAACGATGTTGATCGGAACTGTGGTTTGGAACGATATCGACAATAACTCGAATTCCTAATTCATGTGCCTCTTTAATTAATCGTTCAGCATCGGCCAAATTTCCATAATCTGGCTCAATATTCATGTAATCCGAAACGTCATACCCATGATCATTCTGTGGCGATGGGTACCACGGTGTTATCCAAATAGCATCAACACCTAATTGTTTTAAATATGGAAGTCTGGAACGAATTCCCTCAACATCACCTTTGCCATCGCCATTTGCATCCGCGAAGGAACGAATATAAATCTGATAAGTAACGGCATCTCGCCACCATTGACGTTCATTGCGTGGTGCTAGCGCCATCTATTTATCCCCCGATTCAAAGTATTTGTTTAAGAACTCTCTCTCCTCATCGCGAAGGGGGCGCGAACGTTCATCTTTCATATCTACCGCTACTTGCACAGTCTTCCCACGCGATACAACAACGCCATCCAGCGTCGCCTCATACGAAAGATCAAATGATGAATTACCTACTCGCGAACACCAGACTTCAATATCGAGGAATTTATGAGGCTCTTTAATTGGCTCAATAAAGTCCACTTCGGCTCGCGCTACGACCATATCCATCAACATCGGTGTCTCACCGCGACGAGCTGGCGCATACCAATGGAAATCCACGCGCGCTTCTTGGAAGTACACAAGATAGGTCGCGTTATTAACGTGTTGAAACGCATCGACATCTGCCCAACGAACTTCGTGTTTATATAAGTGTCTCATCGGGTCAACTTTCGATATGTCACGCGATGTGGTCGTGATGCCTCTGGCCCAAGTCGCTCCACCTTATTCTTTTCATACGATTCAAAGTTTCCTTCAAACCAGAACCATTGTGAGTCACCTTCATAAGCCAAGATATGTGTCGCCACGCGATCTAAGAACCAACGATCGTGCGAGATAACTACCGCACAACCTGGAAATTCCAATAACGCATTTTCAAGCGAACCCAATGTTTCAACATCAAGATCGTTTGTTGGCTCATCAAGAAGTAACAGGTTTCCACCCATCTTTAACGTCAACGCCAAATTCAAACGGTTTCGCTCACCGCCCGATAAAACCCCAGCCGCTTTCTGCTGATCCGGACCCTTAAATCCAAAAGCCGAAACATAGGCACGCGATGGCATTTCGTTATTTCCAACTTTGATGAAATCCAGACCATCAGAAACAACTTCCCACAACGATTTCTTTGGATCAATACCCGCTCGTGACTGATCGACATACGAAGTCTTTACTGTTTCGCCCACTTTGATCGAACCCGAATCAGGTTGCTCCAACCCCAAAATCATCTTAAAGAGCGTGGTCTTACCTGCTCCATTCGGCCCAATCACACCAACAATTCCGTTTCGCGGAAGCGAGAACGACAAGTTATCTATCAATAACTTATCCCCGAAACCTTTCGATAATTTATCGACCTCAACAACAACATTTCCAAGGCGTGGCCCCATTGGAATCTGAATCTCTTCAAAGTCCAACTTCCTCGTCTTCTCTGCCTCAGCCGCCATCTCTTCATATCGCGCTAATCGAGCCTTTGATTTTGTCTGTCGACCCTTTGCATTCTGTCGCACCCAATCCAACTCTTCGGCTAACCGCTTTGCGCGCTTTGCATCTTTCTGACCTTCAATCTTCAAACGCGTCGCTTTAGTATCCAAGTACGTTGTGTAGTTACCTTCATACGGATACGCGCGACCACGATCGAGTTCAAGAATCCATTCAGCAACATTGTCCAAGAAGTAACGATCGTGGGTAATTGCCACAACTGTTCCTTCATATTTACTTAAGTGCTGCTCTAACCACAAGACCGACTCTGCATCCAAATGGTTAGTCGGCTCATCTAAAAGTAAGAGATCTGGTTTCTGTAATAACAATTTACATAAAGCGACGCGACGTTTCTCGCCACCAGATAACACCTTCACATCCGAATCCCCTGGCGGACAACGCAGCGCATCCATCGCCTGCTCTAACTGTGAATCTAAATCCCATGCATTTAAATGATCGAGCTTCTCTTGAAGATTTCCCATCTCCGCAAGGAGTTTGTCGTAATCAGCATCCGGCGATGCCATCTCTTCACTCACTTGATTAAATCGTTTCAATAGCGCCATCGTTTCACCGACGCCATCTTGCACATTCTCTAAAACTGTTTTCGTCTCATCCAACGGCGGCTCTTGTAACAAAATCCCCACCGAATATCCCGGCGAGAGAAATGCTTCACCATTCGAAGGTTGTTGTAGCCCGGCCATAATTTGAAGCACCGTTGATTTACCTGCACCGTTGGGGCCAACAACGCCGATCTTTGCACCCGGCAAAAACATGAGTGTGACGTCATCAAGAATGACCTTGTCACCGTGCGCTTTACGCGCCTTCTTCATCGTATAAATGAACTCTGCCACGAGGAGAAACCTTATATGTTCCCACTCGGTAGACTTCGCATGTTCTACTTCACACTATGCGCCCGTAGCTCAGTCGGATAGAGCACCTGCCTTCTAAGCAGGTTGTCGCAGGTTCGATTCCTGCCGGGCGCGCGATACTTTTTCTGAAAAAAGTTACAGAACGGATAACAATTGGCAAACGAAAACCCGCACCTGATCTGGATCGACTGCGAGATGACAGGTCTCTCCCTCGAAAAAGATGCGCTCGTTGAAATTGCCGTTCTCGTTACCGACTCAGAACTCAACCCAATCGGAGATGGCGCGGACGTTGTCATTAAAACAACGCAAGAAAAACTCGATCAGATGTCAGAGTTTGTCAAAAATATGCACACCGAATCCGGGCTACTTCCGCAAATATTAAATGGCGCTTCAATGGAAGAAGCAGAATCAAAAGTTCTTACTTATCTTCAATCAACTGGCATTAAACCTGGCACCGCACCACTTGCAGGAAATTCCATTTCGATGGATAAAAACTTCATCGCCCGCGATATGCCAAACCTCGATGCATTTCTCCACTATCGAATCGTCGATGTTTCATCTCTGAAAGAACTCGCAAAACGTTGGTATCCCGAGATCTATTTCAAAGCTCCTGCAAAAACAGGAAACCACCGCGCTATGGGCGATGTTCTCGATTCCATTGAAGAACTTCGCTATTACCGCGCAAACATCTTCACAAAAACCCAAGCACCTCAGTAACAGGTACTATTACCCACGAATGTCGTGGTGGGCGTAGCTCAGCTGGTAGAGCACCCGGTTGTGGTCCGGGATGTCGCGGGTTCAAGCCCCGTCGCTCACCCCATTCATTATCAAAATTAATCTCCGTGAACTTTTATCCATCTTTCATCATGATAGGTTCACCCCTGCACTTGAAGCTCTCCCCGCGCATCAAATGCATCCCGGGTTGTTAGCTCAGTTGGTAGAGCAGGTGACTCTTAATCACCGGGTCGGGGGTTCGAGTCCCTCACAACCCACTTACGAGCGTAAGTGTGACTGAAATACTCGCCGGAAATTAGCAATAACCCGGTGAGTATTAGCTAGTTGCAGACATTAAGGTAGAGAAGACTTAAATTCGCTTAAA
>CAXBQM010000006.1:0-29068 GCA_963978235.1 uncultured bacterium
GTCTATTTATCTTGATCACGCCGCTACTTCGCCACTTCAGCAAGAAGCATTAACCGCTTTGATTAATCAGTTAAAAGAAGTTGGAAATCCTTCAAGTTTGCATACATTTGGCCGTGACACTAGAAAAGCATTAGAAGAGGCCCGCGAAAAAATTGCTAAATTTGTAAGTGCGGCACCAAGTGAAATTATTTTTACCTCTAGTGGTACTGAAAGTAATAACCTCGCCATCAAAGGTTTATTTTGGAAATCAAACCGAAAAGTTATTGTGGTTTCAGCAATTGAGCATCACGCAGTACTTGACCCGGCAAAGTGGTTAGCTGAAAAAGAAGGCGCCGAAGTAATTGAAATTCCAGTAAGCAACGAGGGCGTAATTGATCTAGATTTTTTAAATAATTTAGTAGCAAATCGTGGGGCAGAAATTGCACTCATTTCGGTGATGCACTCAAACAATGAAACCGGCGCGCTGCAACCAATTTCAGAAGTTATTAAAATTGCCGGTGAAATTCCAGTCCATTGTGATGCAGTGCAAAGCCTCGGAAAAGTACCACTTGAATTCGCTGGCTTAACTGCCATGTCGATTAACGCCCATAAATTAGGCGGCCCAATTGGAATCGGTGCACTGGTTCTAAAGCGGGGTATTGATATTCCGGCGCTACTTCACGGCGGTGGCCAAGAGCGCGAAATAAGGAGCGGTACATTAAATGCGCCACTCGCGGCAGCCTTTGCGGCGGTACTAGATAATTATCCAAGTTCAAAGATCAATGATCTGAAAAGTCGATTAATTTCTGGAATAAATTCTGGAATTAAAGATTGCATAATTAATACAATCTCAAATTCCTTGCCCGGGATAGTTAATGTAACGATTCCAGGGGCAAAAGGGGAGACTCTCTTGTTGTTGCTAGATTTGGAAGGAATTGCCTGTTCGACGGGTGCAGCTTGTAGCGCAGGAGTTCATCGACCGTCACATGTATTAATGGCGATGGGTCGCAGTGAAGAAATTGCTCTATCTTCAATTAGATTTTCGATTGGCCCAAATAATTCCGAAACCGAAATTGATAAATTACTTGAAGTACTTCCAGCAGTTATCGAAAAGGCGCGTTTAGCAAAATGAAATTAATAGCGGCAATGAGTGGTGGCGTGGATAGCGCAGTTGCAGCTGCCCGAGCAGTTGAAGCTGGTCATCAAGTCGTTGGTGTGCATTTAGCGCTGTCATCAAATCCGCAGAAATATCGTTCCGGCGCTCGCGGCTGCTGCACCATTGAAGATTCACACGATGCACGCAGAGCAGCGGATGTAATTGGTATCCCGTTTTATATCTGGGATATGGCAGAAGAATTCCATAATGGTGTCGTTGAAAATTTTTTATCAGAATATTCCGCTGGAAGAACGCCAAATCCATGTTTGCGATGCAATGAAAAAATTAAATTTGAAGCGGTGCTCGATCGCGCACAAGCGATGGGTTTTGATGGCGTCGTGACCGGCCATTACGCGCAGACCCGCGAGAGTTCAGATGGAAAATTACTGTATCGAGCAGTTGATCCAGCGAAAGATCAATCGTATGTACTTGCAGTCCTTAATCAAAACCAGATTCAAGGCGCACATTTTCCATTAGGCGATACCGTCAAAGATGAAGTACGGATAGAAGCAGATCGACGTGGTTTATCCGTTGCAAATAAACCCGATAGCCACGACATTTGTTTTGTTCCTTCCGGAAATAATGCGAGTTGGTTACGAGAGCGATTAGGAAGTAGCGCCGGCGATATTGTTGATGAGACGGGAAATAAATTAGGGGAACATCAAGGTGCGTATACCTACACGGTTGGACAGCGGAAAGGTTTAGGAATTACTACGCCAACACAAAGTGGCGAACCTCGATATGTTCTACGTATTGAACCAGTGACAAATACGGTCGTCGTGGGTGAACATGGCGCACTTGAAGTTCACGAAGCAATCGGCGAGCGGGCAATCTGGTGTGGACCGGCTCCGGAATTAGGGCGAACGTATGAAGGCTTGCTTCAAGTCCGCGCACATGGTCAACCACTTCGCGCGAGTTATTCCTGGGATGGAACGCACGTGAAAGCCCAGTTACATGATCCGCTCTTTGGCTTAGCAGCTGGACAAGCCATGGTGATGTACGACAACGATCGAGTTGTTGGTTCAGCAACTGTGAAGAGCACAGCATGAGTTCACGTTCTGATATTCGCCAGGAGATGGCGCAATTAGCCGAAGAAATTAGAGATCATCAATTTAAATATTACGTTCTTGATAAACCCTCAATTACTGATGCCGAGTTTGATGCGCTCTGGAAGAAATTACTCTCCCTTGAAAAGAAGCACCCGGAATTAAAAGATCCACATTCACCTACGGTAGAAGTAGGCGGGGGATTCTCTACTCACTTCCAACAACGTGACCATATTGAAAAGATGATGAGCCTCGATAACGTCTTTGATGACGATGAATTAACGTCGTGGTTTGAGCGGGTGGCGAAGGAATCACAACAGAACTCCTGGCTCTGCGAAGTGAAAGTTGATGGGCTTGCGATCAATCTGATGTATGAAAAAGGCAAACTTGTAAGTGCGCTCACGAGAGGAAATGGCACCACTGGTGAAGATGTCACGCTCAACATCAAGACGATTAAATCGGTTCCCCATGAACTTTCCGGAAAGAAAATTCCAGAACTTATTGAAGTGCGGGGCGAAGTCTTTTTTCCAGTGAAAGCTTTCGATGAACTCAATGAATCGCTGGAAGAAGCCGGCAAGCAACGGTTTGCCAACCCTCGCAATGCCGCGGCTGGATCGCTCCGACAGAAAGATCCGCGAATAACAGCTACTCGACCACTTGATGTCGTTGTCCATGGAGTTGGTGCGCTACGAGGTGCTGAGTTTGATTCCCAGAGCCAAGCATATGAAGCACTTCATGAATGGGGACTTCCTACCAGTAGAAAATACAAAGTAGTAAAAGATGAAAAAGGCGTGCGGGAATTTATTCAGTACTACCTCGAACACCGGCACGATGTTGAACACGAAATCGATGGCATCGTTATTAAAGTAAATGAGCGTTCCGCGCAATCAGCACTTGGCTTCACATCGCGCGCGCCAAAATGGGCGATTGCTTATAAGTATCCACCAGAAGAAGTCACAACGAAATTACTTGATATCAAAGTAAGTGTTGGTCGGACTGGTCGGGTCACGCCATTTGGATTTATGGAACCGGTTCGCGTTGCCGGTTCAACCGTCACTAATGCCACGCTACATAATGCGCAGGAAGTTGAGCGAAAAGGAATTTTGATTGGCGATCTCGTTCTCTTACGAAAAGCCGGCGATGTTATTCCAGAAATTTTAGGGCCAGTGATTGAGAAGCGAACTGGAAAAGAGCGCGCCTTCATCATGCCGACGAAATGTCCAGATTGCGGAACGCAATTGCGCGCCATCTCCGAAGGCGATGTCGATATTCGATGTCCCAATGCACAGACGTGTCCGGCGCAATTGCGCGAGCGGCTTTACTACATTGGATCGCGGTCAGCCCTCGATATCGATGTGCTTGGGTATGAAGCAGCATCAGCACTTCTTGATGACAAAATAATTAAGGATGAATCAGATCTCTTCTCGCTGACCGAGAAATCTTTACGTGCATCTCAATTCTTCCTCAAAAAAGATGGCACCCTCGGTGCAAATGCTGAGAAGTTTCTTGCTGCTCTTGAAAACGCTAAATCACGTCCGCTCTGGCGAGTACTTGTTGCGCTCTCTATCCGTCATGTTGGTCCGACGGCAGCACAAACTCTGGC
This sequence comes from uncultured bacterium, assembly GCA_963978235.1. Classification (GTDB taxonomy): domain Bacteria; phylum Actinomycetota; class Actinomycetes; order Nanopelagicales; family Nanopelagicaceae; genus UBA7398. The sequence goes on from CAXBQM010000006.1 coordinate 3,785, forward strand.
ACAACGATTCGGTTCACTGACAGCAATTGCGAAAGCTTCGAGAGAGGAACTTTCTCTCGTTGATGGTGTGGGCGAAGTAATCGCTGATTCAATTAAAGAGTGGTTTGCGGAAAGTTGGCATCAAGCAATTGTGAAGAAATGGGCGAGCGCGGGCGTTGCGATGGAAGTTGTTGAAAGCCAACGAGCGATGCAAACTCTTGCCGGACTTTCAATAGTTGTCACTGGTGGCTTAGTTAATTTTTCGCGCGATGGAATCTCCGAGGTTATTGCCGCGCATGGCGGAAAAGCGAGCTCTTCGGTATCGAAGAAAACAGATTTTGTACTTGTTGGTGAAGCGCCTGGGTCTAAATTGCAGAAAGCTCAAGAGTTGGGTGTTCGCGTGATTGATGAATCTCAATTCCAACGCTTACTTCAGGGTGAATCGATCTAACGAAACCGATACGATTGCGACATGCGTACCTATCTCCTTTCGAAGTTTGCCAGTGAAACCGTGCGAGAACTTCCAGCCTCACCAGTCTTCTTTGGTGTTCTTGCCTTTGCTGTTCTCTCACTTCTGCTCTATCTCGTAGTGAGACTTGACCGCGATTAATAGCTCTGCAATTTTCGGGGGAACATTTGACCCGATACATCGGGGACATCTCCATCTCATCACGAGCGTTCTTAAAACCGGAAAGTTTGATCAACTTTATGTAGTTCCGGCAGGCGAACCAAACCTTCGAACTGCGCCGGTTGCGTCGAAGGGTGATCGACTGAGAATGCTTGAGTTAGCGCTCTCAGATCTACCAAAAGAAATTTTTCACCAGATTCGATTAAGCGAAATCGAGATATTGCGTAACGGTCCGACGTATTCAGTAGATACAGTAAAAGAGCTACAACGTTCTTTTAATGCTAAATGGACATTAATTATCGGAAGCGATGTCTTGAATTCATTGCCACAATGGCACGCTTTTCAAGAGCTCTGTTCGTTAGTGGAATTTTTAGTAGTCAAACGTCCCGGTTCTGATGTAGTGAAGATTCCAGGTGTTCGAATGTCGACGATTGAGATTGATGCGCTCGATATTTCGGCGACTACAGTGCGAACGGCGTTAGCAGCTGGTTCTGATATCAATACATTTATCTCGCCACGAGTTGTCGAATATATAAAGGAGCACGGTCTCTATGCCCGCGCGTAAGAGCACGATTGAACTTGCACACGTGGCGGCGCGCGCTGCGGTCGAGAAGATTGCTACTGATTTGGTTGCGATCGATCTTTCGGATCAAATGGTGCTCTCCGAAATGTTTCTGATTATTTCTGGACAGAATGAGCGGAATATTGAAGCGATTGCCGATGAAGTGGAACGCAAACTTGCCGAGCGCGGTGAAAAACCAGCGCGAAGTGAAAAATCCGAACAATGGATTCTTCTGGATTATTCAGATCTGGTTGTTCATATCCAAACTCAAGAGGTGCGTCAGTACTACATGCTCGATCGATTATGGAATGACTGTCCGACCATTTCCCTCGATATCGAAGTGAAGCGATAACTCAATGCGAAAACAGCGAATCGTAATTTGGCGACACGGCCAAACAGATTGGAATACCGAGAATAGATTCCAAGGTCATTCCGATATTCCACTCAATGACGTTGGTTTCTATCAGGTGCGTCGATCGGCAGAGGTTCTTGCAGGATTTCATCCGACCAAAATAGTTTCTAGCGATCTCAAAAGAGCGGTCAGTACTGGTCAAGCACTTGCTGACCTAGTGAATTTATCTGTCATTACCGATAAAGATTTGCGCGAAACGAATGGTGGGAAGTGGGAAGGCAAAACTGGGGAAGAGAATCGAGCGCAGGATTTTGAGCGATTCACTCGTTGGATTAATGGAAATGATGAACCTGCTGGCGAAATTGGCGAACGCCGTTCAGAAGTTGCTGCGCGGGCACTTTCTGCAATTGATCGCGCACTTGATGGCCACGAAGGAACGCTGGTTGTTGTGACACATGGCGGAACTGCGCGATGTTTACTCGGCAACATTTTGCAATTACCGATTGAACATTGGGCGGTCGTTGGCGGGTTATCTAACGCAGCATGGTCTGTTATTGAACGCGGCATTAAACCGCTTGATCGAAATAACTGGATTTTGGTTGAACATAATGCCGGTTCATTGCCACAACCAGTTCTCGGTGAAGAAAGTGGCGGTGACGCAAAAGCCCGATAAGATTTTGTCGTTACATAATTCGGGGCTATAGCGCAGCTGGTAGCGCACCTGCATGGCATGCAGGGGGTCGGGGGTTCAAGTCCCCCTAGCTCCACGTGAGCGTTGCACTTCATATTCCACGCGGCTGGAACGCAAAAGATATTCCAGATCAAACCGGCAAACGTTTTCTCATCACTGGTGGAACGAGTGGAATCGGTAAAGAAGCAGCGCGAGAGCTAGCGCGAAACGGTGCTCATGTCACCATCACTGCGCGGAGTGCACGGAAAGCTGAAGCGGTACTGAAAGAGATTGCGGAAGATCGACTTAACTTTGTCGAGCTTGATCTGACCGATTTATCAAGCATCAGAAAAGCAGCGCGAGAACTTACCGATCTTTATGACGTGGTTATTCTCAATGCCGGAATCATGGCAATTCCATTTTCAAAAACAGCAGATGGTTTTGAGACCCAGATGGGAACTAACCATCTCGGGCATTTTGCGTTGGCTGGATTACTGAAAGAGCGAGTGAGATCTCGATTTGTCACGGTCTCAAGTACGGCTCATCACATGGGAAATTTTGGAAACGGTACCGAAGCCGAGATCAGAGAAATCTGCTTAGGTACAAATAAGTATGGCAAGTGGGGCGCTTATGGAAATAGTAAATTAGCAAATCTCTATTTTGCTTTTGAATTGGAACGTCGCGCTCGTTCGAACCAATGGAGTTTCTCATCGATAGCCGTCCATCCAGGATATTCAAATACTCACCTACAACTTGTTGCCTCAGAAATTCGTCAAGCAAAGACCGAACAGATAATTACTGGGTTCATGAATCGAGTATTGGCCCAGAGCGCATCTCAAGGAGCGCTACCAACACTTTTGGCAGCAACGCACCCAGATATTTGGGGTGGAACATTTGTCTCACCCAATGGTTTCTTGGAAATCCGCGGAACACCAAAACTTACTCGAGCAAAGAAAATTGCCTATGATCAAAATATTGCGACAAATCTCTGGCGAGTCAGTGAATCGCTCACTGACGTTCGTTGGTAAATAATTAATTAAATAAAAAAGCCCCGGATTTCTCCGGGGCTTTTTAGATTCTTACGTTAGAACGTTACATCTAACTTGGAATCGTGGAGGATTACGCCACCCTTGATTGACCAAACTTCGAAAGCGCCACCCATTGGGTCGCCAGCCTTATCGAATTTTGTGTAACCCCAGACGCCGTTGTAAGTGATTGCCTTTCCTGCAGCAACATCCTTTACAGCAGCAGCCATTTGGTTCCATGAGTAAGCAGTTCCGCCGTTAACGCCACCGACGTTGCGAAGACCCTTTGCAAGAGCCTTAGCGTTGGTGCTACCAGCAGAGATACCTGCGAGGCATGCGAGAACTGCAGCATCGAAACCGGAACCATCAACGAAGGTTCCTGGGTTCTTTGGATATGCAGCTTTGAACGCGGTTCCCCACGCTGCTGCATCAGTTCCGTTTGTCTTCGCGGATGTTCCACGGATTCCTTCCATGTAGGTAGCGCCAACAGTCTTCACTGCTGAATCATCGTTGAACGCTTCGGTCATGAATGTTGTCTTTGGATCCCACTTCTTTGTACGTGTTAGTGCTGGAGCCAACTTAGCGAATGAATCTGGATAATCGATGAAGACGAAAGCTGAGCGCTTTGTCTTAACGAGAGCAGCAGCTTCTGAATCATATGAAGCAGCGCCTGCGTTCCAGAGAACAGTTCCACCGATATGTCCACCATTCTTCATCCAAGCTTTCTTGAATGCATTGGCAAGACCTGTACCGAATGAGTTGTTAATCGCACCAACAGTTACCCATGCTGACTTGCCGTATGCAGCAGCGATTGCCTTAACAAGCGCTTGTGCTTGAAGAAGATCTGATGGATAGGTACGGAAGAGAGTGTCATTGTCAGCAACTGTTGTAAGTGCTGGTGATGATGCAGCTGAAGCGATAGTGATAACGCCAGCTGGAATTGTTACTGATTGTGCAATACCGAGTGATGCACCTGATGTGAGTGAACCAACGACGAAGTTAACTTTGTCTGACTTCACGAGCTTGGTTGCACCTTCGATTGCTACTGCGGGAGCATCTGAAACTGAATCTTCTGAAGAAACGAGTTTGCAAGTGCCTGCGACACCGCTTGCAGCCATCGCATCGCTAACAGTCTTCACACCGAATGCTGCAGCATTGGCAAGACCTGTTCCGTAAGCAGCAAAGCCAGCACCTGACATTGGCTGTACGGTTCCGATACGAATATCAACGCCAGCAGCGTTTGCTGGAAGCACGGATGTCACCATCGCGGTTGCAGCAACTGCAGCGGACGCGATAAGAGCGTTACGCTTGATTTTCATACTTCTCCTATATAGGTCGATCGCCCTACGAGGGGTGGGACGAGGGACGGAAAGAGTAGCGCGCTAGCCCTCAAAAATAAATATTTGTTATAGAAAAACTACCGCTTGCCGAAGTAGATACCCACGATTTCTGGGTCACTGGCGAGCGACTTCCCAGCACCTTCATGGCGATTTCTGCCCATATCTAATACATACCCATAGGTAGAAATCTCTAACGCTCGGCGCGCATTCTGTTCCACCATCAAAATTGTCACTCCCGATTCATTGATGCGGACTAATTCATCAAAGAGTTGATCAACCAGGGCCGGTGCAAGTCCAGCAGAAGGCTCATCAAGTAATAAGACATCTGGCGCTGACATCAACGCGCGCGCAAGTGCCAACATCTGCCGTTGTCCGCCGGAGAGTTGGCCAGCACGATCTTTCTTTCTGGAAACCAGATCAGGGTAACGGGCATACATTGAATCTTTTAATTCACCTAACGGTTTTCCAGATTCAGGCAGGAATCCCACATCGAGATTTTCATCAATGGTCATGGCCGAGAAAATATTTTCAATTTGAGGAACATAACCAATTCCAATTTTGGAGAGGTTATATGGCTTGGTTGCTAAAACATCATGGTCAACGCCATCTTTATGAATAGTGACTGAACCGGCAGTGACATTGGCGATTCCATAAATGGCTTTCATGATTGTTGATTTACCTGCGCCATTAGGGCCGACGATGGTCACGATAGATTTTGCTGGTACTTCAATATTGACGCCATTGAGAATTTTTATGTCGCCATATCCGCCTTCAAGTCCAGAGATAGTAAGAAGTGGTTTTGTCATGACTTCTTCTTTCGTGTTCCAAGATAGGCATCAATGACGAGTTCATTATCGTAAATTGAATTTGGAAGACCGTCTGCGATGACTCTTCCTTCAGCCATTACGACTACTCGGTCCGAGATGTTCATTACTGTTTCTAAATCATGCTCGACGAGCAAGAAACTCAATTGATGTGCTTGTCGTAAGTTATTAAGAACTTCAAGTAATTTTTCAACCAAAGTTGGATTGACGCCGGCAAATGGCTCATCAAGTAAAAGCATTGTTGGCTGGGCCATTAATGATCGTGCCAAATCAAGGAGTTTGCGCTGACCACCAGAAAGGATTCCGGCGTAATCTTCCGCGAATCGATCGATACCCACTTGCTTCAGTAGCGTCATTGCGCGCTCACGAGATTCGGTTTCATAACGGCTACGAGCGCGCGGATTGAAGAAACCAATGAGTTTTTCGCCAGGATTTTTCTGGCCACCCAACATCACATTTTCAACCACGCTCAAACGTTTAATGACTTTAGCGCCTTGAAAGGTACGGATCATTCCGCGATGAGCAATCTGATGTGGGTGGAGGTTTTGAATCTCTTCGCCATTAAATGTCACCGTGCCAGAGTCGGAGGAGATCGCACCGCTAATTAAGTTGAAGAGCGTGGTTTTTCCTGCGCCATTGGGGCCGATAACTGAAGTAACGCTGCCACGTTCAACTGACATCGTTGCACCGTCTACAGCTTTTACGCCACCAAAGTGAACTTTGATATCGCGCACATCCAAGATGAGATTGTTATTCAAGAACCATCTCCTCTCGTTTACCGAAGAGCCCTTGCGGACGCTTCAGCATTAAGAAGATAAGCACTAAACCAATGATCATGATTCGGATATATGCACGTTGTGACGAATCGAGAACTGAAAATGGCCAGAACGTAAAGAATCGAGTTCCACCATAAAGGAAGCCGAAGAAAATTGCCGCTAGTGGCAGACCTTTAACTTTTGGCGCGCCGGAGAGAATAAGAATCATCCAGCCGTAGAAAGTAACAATCGTCAAGAAATCATCAGGGGAGAGGAGAGAGAATTGCAGCGCCCAATAAATACCGGCGATGCCACCGATGACGGAGCCAAGAATTACTGCCTGAAGTCGGAATTGGAAAACATTTTTTCCTAGCGCTGCGGGAACATCATCATCTTCACGAGTTGCACGTAACACACGTGCCCACGGCATCCGCTCAATTCGCGCCATGATGATCAACAAAATTCCCAATGTCACCCAGACGATTAACGCCATGGCCATATCTCGATCAGCGTTATCGCCAAAAATTATTGCCAGCCGATCTTTTACCCAGCCGATAAATGGCTCCCACGTATTTGTATACGTTGGATAATCGCCTTCAACTTTGGTGGGAATGTTGAGTGAACCTTGCGAGCCACCGGTAAATCCATCAGAGTTAAAGATGACATAGCGAACGATTTCCGAGAACGCGATGCTCACAATAGAGAAGTAATCACCACTTAATCGAAGCGTCGTTAATCCAAGGAACGCGCCACCAAGCGCTGCGACCGCGACACCACACAGACAGGCGATCCAGAAATTAACGCCATAACTAATAACCAAAATTGCCATGGTGTACGAAGAGAGCGCCATCGTTCCCACATGACCAAAGTTAAGAATGCCGCCTACGCCATATTGGACTTGGAGGCCGAGCGAGAAAATGCCATAAATACCAGCCATGGTCAGTACGAATACCCAGAAACCAGGTTGAACGAATGCGCTCATTAGATTTTTCTCGCCTTCACGCCAAAGATTCCTTCTGGTTTAAAGAGCAGAACAATGACCAGCACAACGAAGGCAACGACTGGTTTATATGTTGATGGAATTCCGCCAAAGAGCGCATCCCAGGTTGAAAGTTCCATCACTATTCCGAGTACAAAACCACCAATCAGTGCACCATATGCATCGCCAATTGTTCCTAAAACAACCGCCGCCAAAATCGAGAGCAAGAGATCAAGCCCCATCGCATTTGTGAATTGGCCCTGCACCGTTCCTTGAAATACGCCAGCAAGTGCGCCGAATGATCCGCTAATGATCCACGTCGCAACAATTACTCGATTGACGTTGATACCAGAGACGGCTGCCAGTGATGGATTGTCAGAGTAGGCGCGCATATCTTTACCAATGCTTGCTTTTTTAATAAAGACTGCGATACCTGTGATTGCAACAGATGAGCAGAGAAGAACAATGAGTTGAGCTTGCGGAATAATTGCACCAAAGAATTCGAAGGACTTAATTTGATCAATTTCGAAGCGGCGACTATCGCTACCAAAAAACATCGCGATGGATTGTCGAACGATGAAGGCAACACCAGTTGCAACTAAGAATAGGGCGAGCGTACCTGCGCGAATCTTTCGCAATTTTCGCCAAAGGATAAGTTCTAAAAGTAAAGAGAGCGCAACGCCGAGCACCATACTTATTACAACGGCGACAACAAATGGAAATTTAATACTCGTCGTAAAAAGAAATGTAGTGAATGCTCCGAGCGTTAAGAAATCTCCGGCAGCGAAGTTAACGAGTCTAAGAACTGAATAGACCAATGAGATACCTAAAGCTGCGATTCCGAAAATGGCACCTTCGACTAGACCATTGAAAAGTAACTGGATGAACTCGGTCATCGTTCTACTCCTCCCAAGCGGTCTCGTCCGGATGTTGTGGTTTTCATCGTCGGAGATGAATGGAGGGAAACTTACTTGAGGGGAGGAGGCTTTGTCTGCCATTTCAATTCTTATTCTTCTTACCTTAGGATGCTGAATGTGAGCGAGGCGACATCAGGTAACGGCGTTCCAGATATGGAGCTCTACGACCTCCGAGTTACCGTCGATCGGATTGAGGGCCGCTCGGTATGTGGTCTCAAAGTCGGTGATTACTTTGATCTGGTCAATAGCGCCGAATTACGCATTCCCGAAGGTAAGCATTTCTGCATGTATGCACTTCAATCCATCGCACCGCTACTTCCAGCCAAGCAACGTCAATTACCTGCCGGTGATTGGTTAGAGAAAGATTCCTTTGTTGCTTGTCCAGATCCGGAAGAACGATTGATTATGAAAATTGAGCGGATTAGAAAAGTTCAACTTAATTCTGGAGATCTCACTTAAGTATTTTCTTTGCTTTTTGTTATCTTCCCTAATTGTTATTTGTGTGCATAATCGAACTATGTTTTTCAGAGTATCGCTCAAGATCATAGACCGGACCGGTTGGACCTTTTGATTGAGCCAGAACTTCATGGATTGCGTTCAATTCTGAATCAGAAAAATTAATCTCTGGAATCTGCAGATTAGATTTTTGGTGTGAAAGATTTCGCGCACCAACAATCACCGCTTTGACCGCCGGTTGTCGCAATGTCCACGCAGAGGCGATAGTGCCGATATCAGCGTTATGGTTTTTCGCAATGCTAGCGAGCACTTTAAGTAATTGCTGGAAAAGCGACCAACCACCAAACTCTTCAATAATAAGTCGATACTTCACATTTGATCGAGTTTCGGCTTCACCCGGTTCAGATTTACCCAAATATTTCTCGGAGAAGAATCCGCCCGCAACTGTTCCATAGCAAAGGATTCCAATGCCATGTTGAATACATAGCTCTGTCATATCCGTTGCCGGACGACGATCCAGTAATGAATATTGCAGTTGGATGCTCGCTGGTTTAAGTCCGGCATCGATCATTTCTACGAGTCGTTCGACGTCGAAATTAGTGATGCCAACATGGCGAATTTTTCCATCGCTTTTTAACTTAAATAACTCTTCCATTGCGGCGAGGTAATTCCGGGCCTCATATCGCCACCAATGGAATTGAACGAGATCAACTTGGGATACTCCGAGCCGTTGTAGCGATCGATTCACAATAGTTGCAACATCGCTTCGATCGAAATTTTCTAACGCTGCATTATTGGGAACATATTTAGTATGAAGTTGCACAAGGTCGCGAGCGTTCTCACCATGGTTGGCTTTCAAGGTTGCAATCGCTTTGCCAATGAGTTCTTCTACGCCGGTATAGATATCCCCGAAATCGAGGGTCGATATGCCAGCGTTAATAAACGAGACAGTGTCTGCAATCGCTTGTTCATTCTCAATCTTCTGATTGAGTGAATGGCCAGTGCTTAATTGCCAACCACCTTTGATCACCGGCGAGATTTTGTATCCAGCAACGAGCTCTTGTTTTAGCATTATGAATTAATCTCCGCTTCGGCATCAATTTCAACGAGGTAATCGTCGCCGATTAATTTCGCACCGACCAGAGTATTTGCGGGTCGAATATCGGCAAAGCGCTCGCCATGTGCGCGCGAAATAGCTTCCCAATCTTCGAGATTATTGACATAAACGCGAGTTCGAATGACATCACTGAGTTTTCCACCCAAGGATTCAATAGCGGCTTCAATCTTGTCGATAATGAAATGAGTCTGCGCAGTTGCATCCTTTTTGCCGATTGCAAGTAAGCCGTGAGTCGACGTCGTTCCAGAAACGAGAATTCGATTTCCACTTCGGACGGCACGTGAGTAACCAGCTAACTCTTCCCACGTTGTTCCCGAATCTATTTGTGTCATGCCATTGCGGGTGATTGGCTGATATGCCGCCGGAAAATTATTGAGGTGATGGCTCAAATCGCCAGAAGCTGTGAGATATGGCGGTTTGCGGTACTCATCTCCGCAATCACCAGGAATGGGATTGAGCGTCGCAAGAACGTCTGCGATGCGCGCTCTCTGCTCTCCACTCAATGCGAAATCGAAAAGTGAAACGGTGTCGGCAAAGTGTGCATTTTCGCCAAGTCGAGCGCCAACAATGACAGCGCCAACGCTCTTTTGATCAAGTTGATATTTGCTCGCAATGATGGAGATTGTTTTTCCAGTTTCAGTTGCGATCTCTTGAAGAACGGAGAGCACTGATTGGAATTTCTGCCAACCGCCAGCGGTATCAATAAATCTCTTGTACTTCATCAGAGACCAATTTTTCAGCGCCTCACCACTTGGCTCTGGTGCACCGAGCCACTTGCTTGAGAGGAATCCGCCCAAGAGAGTGCCGTAAGCAAGGATTGCAATGCCATGGTCGGCGCAGTAGTCAGCCATTTTTCCGCCACCGCGTTGATCAATAAGTGAGTAGGAAATTTGATTAGAAACGATATCGATGCCACTTGATTGAGCAATGCGTAAATGAGCGGTATCAAAATTCGTTGTACCGAGAGCTCCAATCAGTCCTTCGGCTTTCAACTCCTGGAGATAGATCAGTGCATCGAGCCAAAATGGATTTGAAAATTTCCATGAGTGATATTGAAGTAAGTCAACCCGTTCCACATTCAGTCGACGAAGTCGATCGTGGACTGCAGCGCGAACATCCTCACGTGTTACTGGTCCAGGTTTAGGAACCCATTTAGTTAAGAGACGAATATTTTTATTATCAGAGGATTTCTTAAAAGTACCTGCAATGATCTCAGCTGACCCATAATGGTCTGCCATATCAAAGGTCGTTAAACCAGCGTTGGCGTACGGCTCCATGCATTTCGCGGTCGCGACCGGATCAAGTGTTCTTCCATCTTTTTCCATATCTGCGATCTGCCAGAGCCCGGTGATTGCTCGAGTAATTGAAAGGTTTGGCGTCAGTGAATAACTTTCAATTGCGTGCTGCGGCGTGGACATAAAAGGAGGGTAGCGCAGATTTAAAGTCGACCAGATTGATGCACTCTATTAATAAAGTCACGAGTGCGAGCGTGTTTCGGATTTTCAATTACTTCAGTGGGCGTGCCACGTTCGAGAATTGAACCGCCGTCAAGAAAACAGACTTGATCTGCTACTTGAGTTGCGAAACCCATCTCATGTGTAGCAATTACCATCGTCATGCCATCACCTTTGAGATCTCGAACGCTACTTAATACTTCATTAACAAGCACTGGATCCAGCGCTGAGGTCACTTCGTCAAGGAGAAGTAATCGAGGGTTAACCGCAATTGATCGGATGATGGCTACCCGTTGTTGTTGACCACCACTGAGTCGATCCGGATATTGCTCAGCTTTCTCAAAGAGATCAAATCTCTTAAGAAGAGTTGTACTAATTGCGCGCGCTTCTTCTTTATCTTTGCGCTGCACTTTCATCGGAGCAAGTTCAATATTTTCGCGGACTGTCATATGCGGAAATAAGTTGAAGGATTGGAAGACCATTCCGATTTTCTGACGCACTTCATCTGGATTCATCTCGGGGTCAGATATCTCGTGGCCATCGAGGGTGATCACGCCATCATCAATGTTTTCTAGCAAGTTGATGCAACGCAAGAGCGTTGATTTGCCAGAGCCAGATGCACCAATCAATACAGTCGCGGAATGTTCCGGAACTTCTAATGAGAGATCGCGAAGCACAACTTCAGCACCAAAACTTTTTCGTAGATTCTCAATGCGAAGGAGCGACATTAGATTGCACCTTCAGAATTCTGTCGCGCATACGTATTTCGAAGTGCACGGTCGGTATACCTTGTCAAAGGAATCGTGATACAGAGAAAGAGCAGCGCAGCGACAACGTATGGCGTGTAATTGAAAGTTCGCGAAGCATTGATTTGTGCGGCGCGAATTGCATCGATCACGCCGAGAATAGATACCAATCCAGTATCTTTTAATAAAGCCACAAAATCGTTGAGCAATGGCGGTACAACACGTCGGAGCGCTTGTGGCAAAACGATGAATCGCATGGACTGAGAATGAGTAAGTCCTAGCGAGCGCGCGGCAGCCCGTTGACTTGGATGAATCGAGAGAATGCCACTTCGAATAACTTCCGCAACGTATGCCGAATATGTAATGACGACTGCTGCCGTTCCAAGAATTGTGACGTTACTTGTAAGTCCCTTTAACCCAAGTGCCGGAACTCCAAATCCAATAAGAAAAATAACGAGGAGCAATGGAATTCCGCGAAAAACATCGACATATGCAGTTGCTAAAAGGCGAAACGGTGTGAGCGCTGCCGAACGAGTCGTACGTAAGATGGCGAGGAGTAGCGCGATTGCCCCGATGCAGAGCGAACCAATAATTGTTAATTTGATATTAAGGAAGATTCCTTTGATTACTGTGGGAAAGACTTCTCGGCCATACTCAATATCGAAGAAAGTTTTTTTAACGATCTCCCAGCCGGGTGATGTGATCACTAAAGTGATAAGTCCCGCCAGAACGACAAAAGTTGAGAAACCCGCAATGAGATATTTTCGTTGCGCTATTTTCTTTCTACGTTCTTGACGGATTAATTCACGAGGGCTTGGCAACCATTTATCGTTCATGGTGCCAAGCCCTCTGAATTTCTATGATGCGTGTGGGTTGAGTTTTTATGGCTTCAAGATGGGAGCGCCGGCATCAGTCGAGAGCCACTTTGTGGTGATTGCTTCGAGTGAACCATCTGCGGTAATTGCATCGACCGCTTGGCTGACGCAGGCAGTTAATGGACTTCCTTTCGCAAGAAGTAAACCAAATTGATCGCCACTTCCAGTTGATGGGAGTTGGCCAACAATCAAGCCATTAGGTACTTCAACTGCGGAGAGATAGAACGCTGTTGGCAGATCGACAACGAGTCCATCAATCTGCTTATTCTTCAACGCGCTCACTGCAGCAGCATTGTCATTAAATACTTGCGGTGTGCCACCAATTTGATTTGAGATGGCATCGAGTGATGTTGTACCAACTGCCGCTCCGAGTTTTGCACTCTTCAGTTCGGCCAATGTGGTTGCTTTTGCAATCTTGCTTCCTTTGAAGGAGACAATCGCTTGTGGTGCGGTGTAGTACGGAGTGGAGAAATCAACCGCGTTCTTCCGTTCCTCAGTAATACTAAATTGTTGGAGATTGAAATCGAATGTCTTGTCACCGGGAGCAATAGCGCCATCAAATGTGGTGCGGACCCAGGAAACTTCTTCATTGGCAAAGCCAAGTTTTGCTGCGATGGCATAAGCGACGGCGGCTTCAAATCCTTGGCCACTTTCAGGCTTGTCGTCGATCACCCATGGGTAATAAGCAGGCTGACCGGTTGCGATGGTGAGTTTGCCAGCGGTCAATGTTTGGAGATCTGCCTTGGCGCAGGACGCGGTGGCAGCCTCTTCGTTGGAAGACTTTGCGCAACCGGTCAAAGAGAATGCAAGAAGCGCAGCAATAGAGATGAGCGCAAAGAGCGACTTTCGTGATTGATGTGAGGCGATTGACATTGCCGATCCTTTCAAATCCTTTAAATCAAATCCGTTACAGAGGTCGTAAGCCTATTTTCTTGTGACAAACCAGACAAGTTTTACGCGAAAGTAGGCCTGCCACGGGTCATAATCTTTGCCCAGGAGGGGTCAATGACGATCCAGCAAAATAAAGCAGTAGGTAATTTTGAGATAGCCCATGGCGAACTTTCTTCATGGATTCAATCTGTTGCAGATCTGACTAAACCCGATTCCATTTATTTATGTAACGGTAGTGATGCAGAATGGAAAGAGATCACTGATCTCTTAGTGAAAGCGGGAACACTCGTTCCGCTAAAAAAGAAACCAAACTCTTTCTGGTGTGCATCTGATCCCACCGATGTTGCACGTGTTGAAGATCGAACTTTTATCTGTTCAGTAAATGAAAGTGATGCCGGACCAACAAATAATTGGATGGCGCCGGCGCAGATGAAAGAGACGATGTCGAAGTTATATGACGGATGTATGCGCGGACGAACGATGTACGTCATTCCATTTTGTATGGGTCCAATTAATTCGAAATATCCGATGTTTGGTGTGCAAATCACCGACAGCGCATATGTCGTTGCTTCGATGCGCATCATGGCGCGAATGGGCGATGCAGCGTTAGCAGCGCTAGGAAAAGATAAGCCTTACGTCAAAGCGCTGCATTCGGTTGGCGCACCATTAACTGATGGCAAGAAAGATGTTGCCTGGCCGTGTAATCAAACAAAATCTATTTCGCATTTTCCAGAAGAACGAGCGATCTGGTCTTTTGGCTCAGGTTACGGTGGAAACGCGCTCTTAGGTAAGAAGTGTTACTCCTTACGTATCGCTTCAGTGATGGGTCGCGATGAAGGCTGGCTCGCTGAACATATGTTGATTTTGAAACTCACTCCACCTCAAGGTGAAGCTAAATATGTTGCTGCGGCATTTCCCTCTGCATGTGGCAAAACAAATTTAGCCATGCTCGATCCAACAATAAAAGGTTGGAAAGTTGAGACGCTGGGCGACGATATTGCCTGGATGCGATTTGGTGAAGATGGCCGGCTTTATGCAATTAATCCGGAGTATGGATTCTTTGGAGTGGCGCCAGGAACTGGTTGGGGCACTAACGCGAATGCCATGCGAACTATTGAACGTGGAAATTCAATTTTCACCAATGTTGCTTTAACTGATGATGGCGACATTTGGTGGGAAGGCATGACCGAAACTGCGCCGCAGCATTTAATTGATTGGAAAGGGCGTGATTGGTCGCCTGCGAATGGCGAACTTTCCTCGCATGCAAATTCTCGATTCTGCACACCAGCAGCGCAATGTCCGATCATCGCGCCAGAATGGGAATCACCTACGGGAGTTCCTATCAGCGCAATATTTTTCGGTGGTCGACGAAAGACAACCATCCCGCTGGTGATGCAATCACGCGATTGGGAACATGGTGTGTTTATGGCAGCAACGCTTTCATCTGAAACAACTGCTGCTGCAACTGGTCAAGTGGGAGTAGTTCGTAGAGATCCATTTGCTATGTTGCCATTCATTGGTTATCACGTCGCTGATTACATTGCGCATTGGCTCAAAATTGGAAAGAAAACATCGGCAGATAAATTGCCGAAGATTTTTTATGTGAACTGGTTCCGTCGAAGCAAAGATGGTTCATTCCTCTGGCCAGGTTATGGCGAAAATTCACGAATTCTCAAATGGGCAATCGAGCGAATCGAAGGAAAAGCCAGCGCAGTGGAGACGCCATTAGGTTTTGCGCCAGCGCCAGGATCACTCGATATGGAAGGTGTCGCAATTTCACAAGAGCAGATCAATGAAGCGCTTCACGTCGATAGCGATGAATGGCGCGCAGAGATTCCGCTTATTGAAGATTGGTTCAACCAGATTGGACCGAAATTGCCAAAAGAAATGCGCGATCAATTTGCGCATCTCCAGGCTGCGATTTAGCGCTCTCAATACTTACTAAGTACCCTACGCACATGTCGCATGAGGCGTATGACGTCCACTTTGTACAAGAAAAGTGGCTTCCTATTTGGGATTCGCTTGCGCCATTTCGTTCCGGCGCCGTAGGGGATGAGCGCCCCAAGAAATATGTCTTGGATATGTTTCCTTATCCATCCGGCGATCTACATATGGGCCATGCTGAGGCGTACGCGCTTGGCGATGTGATTGCTCGCTATTGGGTACAAAAAGGTTTCAATGTCATGCATCCAATTGGCTGGGATGCCTTTGGTCTTCCTGCTGAGAATGCAGCGATAAAACGTAATGCGAATCCGCGGGAATGGACGTATCAGAACATAGCGACCCAAAAAAGTTCGATGCGACGTTTTGCATGTTCATTTGATTGGGATCGAGTTCTTCATACCTGCGATCCGGAATATTACAAATGGAATCAATGGATCTTTTTAAAAATGCACGAACGAGGTTTGGCTTATCGAAAGAACTCGGCCGTTAATTGGTGCCCGGATTGTCAGACCGTGCTTGCCAATGAACAAGTGGTTGCCGGCCTCTGTGAACGGTGTGACAACACGGTCACGAAGAAAAAATTGAATCAGTGGTATTTCAAAATCACTGAATATGCCGATCGGCTTTTAACCGATATGGAACAGTTAGAAGGTAAATGGCCAGAAAAAGTTCTGTTGATGCAACGAAATTGGATTGGAAAATCCACTGGCGCTGAAGTTCACTTTTCAATTGAGAATCGAAGTGAGCCGGTAACAATTTATACAACTCGCCCCGACACTCTCTATGGCGCAACTTTTATGGTGGTCGCGGTTGATAGCGAACTTGCGCGTGAACTGGTGGTTGGTTCCGAAATAGAAAATGAATTCCAGAAATATTTTGAGAGCGTTAAAGCCGCAAGCGATATCGATCGGTTAGCAACGGATCGACCAAAGACTGGCATTTTCCTCAACCGTTATGCCATCAATCCGGTAAATGGCGAGCGCATTCCAATCTGGGCAAGCGATTATGTTCTTGCAGATTATGGAACCGGCGCGATTATGGCGGTGCCAGCGCATGATCAGCGCGACCTTGATTTCGCGCGCGCTATGAAATTACCGGTCCGGGTAGTTGTAAGTACAGATCAAGAAGATCCAGCGGTGAGCGGGGTTGCCACCGAAGGTGATGGCGTCATTATTAATTCTGGTTCGTTAAATGGTTTAAATAAGGCGGAGGCAATAAGAAAAATTACCGATGAACTCGTAGCAAAAAAACTTGGCAAAGCCACAAATAATTATCGGCTACGAGATTGGTTGATTTCACGTCAACGTTATTGGGGAACACCAATACCGATTATTCATTGTGACAAATGTGGCGAAGTACCAGTACCCGAGTCACAATTACCAGTGACGCTGCCAGATCCAGCTGGACTAGATCTCAAACCAAAGGGAACCTCGCCGCTTGCTACCGCAACAGATTGGGTAAATGTTTCTTGTCCATCATGTAATGGTGCCGCCCTTCGCGATACCGACACGATGGATACCTTTGTTGATTCATCGTGGTATTTCCTCCGCTACACCAGTGTTGATAATGATCGTGAACCATTCAATCGTTCGGAAGTAGATACCTGGTTACCAGTCGATCAATATGTTGGCGGTGTTACGCACGCAATCTTGCACCTGCTTTATTCACGATTTTTTACTAAGGCCCTTTATGACATGGGTTATGTTGGATTTACCGAACCATTTACGCGATTACTTAATCAAGGAATGGTGTTAATGGATGGCTCAGCAATGAGCAAGAGTCGTGGCAATTTAGTCGCGCTCTCCGAAGAATTAGAGAAGCATGGCGTGGATGCAATTCGGTTATCGATGGTTTTTGCTGGCCCGCCAGAAGATGACATTGATTGGGCCGACGTTTCTCCATCTGGATCAGCAAAGTTTCTTAACCGAGCATGGCGATTAGCCGGTGATGTGCAGAGCGCGCCAGGAGTTGATTTCACGACTGGTGATATCTCGCTTCGTAAAGCTACTCATAAAGCGCTTCACGATATTGGTTTTGCAGTGGAGTCTTTCCGGTTCAACGTCGCGGTAGCGCGCGTGATGGAGTTAGTGAACTCAACCCGTAAAGCAATTGATAGCGGATGTGGCGCTGCTGATCCAGCGGTTCGTGAAGCGACCGAAGCGGTAGCAATCGCGCTCTCACTCGTCGCGCCATTTACTGCCGAAGAGATGTGGGAGAAGTTGGGCCATCAACCAGCAATCGCACGAGCTGGTTGGCCAGCAATTGATCCGGCGCTGCTTGTCGAAGATGAAGTCGAAGCGGTACTTCAGATTAACGGCAAAATTAAAGATCGAGTAAAAGTTTCTCCGACAATTAGCGAAGCTGAATTTAAAGCACTAGCGCTTGCAAATCCCAACATCATTGCTGGACTCGAAGGAGCGCCGGTTAAAAATGTAATTGTGCGAGCACCTAAACTAGTAAACATAGTTATCTAAATACTTTTCTTCATTCACAATTAGGCTTTCTTCACATCTCACCATCACATGTTTAATGGAATAAAGTTTTTCTAGTGAAATAACCTCATGAATTTTGATGATATTCGTGATCGCTTGCCAGAATTTTCACCGATGCAGGTGCGAGCTCTTCTCATGCTTGGAGGCGTAGGGCTTTTACTTTCAACGCTCTTTTTTCTGCTTTCGCGTGGCCATACTGAAGAGATCACCCAGCCTTTGCCGGCGCCCACAATCTCGGTAGCCACGACATTACTTTTTGTCGATGTTGCTGGAAAAGTAATTCATCCCGGTGTCTATCAGTTACCACAAGGCTCACGCGCAATCGATGCGATCACGATGGCCGGCGGCGCGAAGAGCGGCATTGATTTAAGCGATATTAACCTTGCACATATCTTGATTGATGGTGAACAACTTTATGTCGGTGGAAGTGTCAGTTCCGGCGGTACTCGACGCGGAAAGATAAATATCAATCGAGCCAGTAAATCTGAATTTGATTCACTTCCA
Organism: uncultured bacterium; assembly: GCA_963978235.1. Taxonomy (GTDB): domain Bacteria; phylum Actinomycetota; class Actinomycetes; order Nanopelagicales; family Nanopelagicaceae; genus UBA7398. The sequence goes on from CAXBQM010000006.1 coordinate 22,295, forward strand.
GGCATTGGTCCGGTACTTGCGGCGCGAATCATCACGTATCGCACGAAGAATGGACCATTTGCGAGCGTCGAAGATTTACAAAAAGTTTCTGGAATTGGTGGCTCGAAATTCGACGACATCAAAGATCTCCTTCGAATTTAAGCCACACTCAACTTATTTGGTTTGGCGTTGCCATATGGTGTGGTGCGCTCGTTGAATCAAGGCTGCATTGGTGGAGTATCGCCATACTCCTTATCGCACCGCTCCTTATTGCCAGTCGCGTTCACACTTCTTTAGCTTTACTCAGTTGCTGTGCAGCATTAATTGGTGCACTGTCTTTCGGACTTCATGAACGAGCTTTAACTTCGCGGTTTATTACAGAGATTGCCACATCACATGCATCGGTCACCGTCGTTGGCGTCGTAGTAAAAGATCCCAGCTATACCAAGGAACGAGTCATTGGTTCATCACTGAGAACTTCGGAATTAACGTATGTGGTTCGCGCCAGTGAGATAAGAGTAAATAGCGAGAATTCAGCAGGCGCAATTTTTCATACTCGGCTGCCGTTACGAGTTTTTGGTGGAACAAAAGTTGAACTAGGAGAGGCGTTAGCGATCACTGGTCGCATTAGCGTTGCTCACGATCATCGAGTCAGCGGAAATATTTCCGCGCAACAAATAACTCACTTTCGCCAACCAACACCGCTATTCCACGTTATGAATCTGCTTCGATCGGATTTTCGAGAGGTTGCTGCATCTTTTCATTCAGATGCTGGTGCACTCATCCCAGGAATGGTGCTTGGCGACACGTCACTTCAAAGTTCAGATTTTCAAAAAATAATGCGACGTGTAGGGCTGACTCACATCACGGCTGTAAGTGGCGCAAACTTCGTCCTTGTTGCAACATTTTTAGAATGGTTGCTGCAATGGTTTATCCGCAGAGAATTTTTACGAGTAGCCATTACCGGCTCAACTCTTACCCTCTTCATATTTCTTGTCCGACCTTCACCGTCAGTCTTGCGAGCGGCAGTGATGGTTGGCGTGGTTTTGTTTGCTCGATTGCATCGAAGTAATTCGGTGGGTATCGCAGCGTTAGGTTGCGCAATTACCGTTTTACTTCTGTGCGATCCGTTTCAAGCGCTCGAACCAGGATTTGCGCTCTCAGTGCTTGCTACCGCGGGCATCCTCTTTCTTGCACCGAAAATTGAGGAAAAATTGTTAGACCGTGGCGCTCCTAAATTTCTCAGTGCTGCACTTGCAATTCCACTAGCCGCAACAATTCTCTGCACACCGGTCATTGTTGCGATAAGTGGGCAACTTTCCTTGATTTCAATCCCGGTAAATATCGCGGTTGCGCCATTAATAGCACCAATAACAATTGTTGGTTTCGTTGGAGTTCTCGTAACAATTGGTTCAGCTCCGCTTGCGAGATTGCTTCTGAACCTCGCCATTTTCCCAACGGAAATTATTGTCCAAATAGCAAGGCGAGCGGCACATGTACCGGCATTGAAAATCTCATTGGCCCTTCTGTTTCTTATTTTTCTGCTCTCATCGATTCACTACCTCACAAAAAAGCGAAAAAAGGTACGAAAACTCTTAGCGCTTCTGTTGATTTCCATGGTCTTGATAGAAATTCCTCGCCTTCAATCCTTTCCAAGTGCGCACTGGCAACTTTTTCAATGCGATGTCGGACAAGGTGATGCACTGGTCTATCGCACCAGCGGTAGTCATGCGATAGTGATTGACACTGGACCTGATCCCGATCTGATGGATCGCTGTCTTTCCCAACTTCACATCACAGACATTGATCTTTTAATCCTCACACATAGCCATGCTGATCATGTCAATGGACTTGCAGGTGTAAGTAGGGGACGGAAAATCCATTCCGTGTGGGCAAATTTTGATTGCGCAATTGAACATCATGAAGTCTTCTTGGGTGAAAAGTATGTACTCAATGGCATATCACTATCTGTGTTATGGCCAACCCGACAAAGCATCAACTCTCAAAATATTGCTACGAATACAATTCATGGAGATGGTTCAGATGAAAATAATAAAAGTATTACGGTCCTTATTTCCGCAACACCATCATTAGGCCAGAATGTGACTCTGCTGGCAACTGGCGATATCGAGCCATATGCGCAAAGTGAAATTGCAAAAACTTTCTCTCACAAAGTAAATATTTTAAAAGTGGCACATCATGGTTCTCGCTATCAAGATTTCACATGGTTATCCCACCTTCGACCAGATCTTGCTCTCATCAGCGTTGGTGCTGGCAATTCATATGGCCAACCGTCCCCGACAACCGTGGCCGCGTTATCGCAACTGAATGCGCGAATTCTCCGAACAGATAAGGATGGCGCAGTAGAAGTAAAGTGGAGTTACGATTCGACCCAGTTAAAAATTAGCATCAACAGAGAAGGTCATTCCTGGTGGAGAGTGAGGTGGGCGTGAAAACTATCGCTCTCATCACTGGCGCAGAGAGTGTCTTGGTTGATCGAGAAATCAACCGCTTGATTTCTACATCTGGTAATTCTGAACTTACTCGCCTTGAAGGAAGTGAAGTTGAACCCGGGACTTTTTCAGCAGCTACTGCGCCGTCACTTTTTTCAGAAGCACGAACTTTAGTTCTGCGAGATCTACAAGACTTATCACAAGAATGTTATGAGGAGATTGAGCGGTACCTCAATGAACCCGACCCATCTTTGAAAGTGGTCTTTACATTTAAAGGTGGAGTAAAAGGTAAAGGCTTAGTAGATAAGATAAAAAAGAGCGGCGCAGTACTCATTGAGTGTGAACCGCTGAAAAAAGATAGTGAAAAAATAGATTTTGTTCGAAAAGAATTTCTTCGACTTGAACGAAAAATCACACCAGATGCGGTGCGAGCGTTAGTCGATGCCCTTGGTAGTGATGTCCGAGAACTTACTGCGGCATGCAGTCAACTTGCCTTTGATACTCCAATGAAAGCTCCGTCGATTACGGTTGACCATGTCAACGCTTATTACCAAGGGCGAGTGGAGACAACTGGGTTTGATGTTGCCGATGCAACACTTGCCGGTAATCCCAATCAAGCGCTGCTTTCATTACGCCAAGCAATTCTTACTGGTACCGAACCGGTATTAATTGTGAGCGCATTAGCAAGTGCGATCAGAGCGATGGCAAAAGTTTCAGGTATTCCACGAGGTGTGAAATCTTTTGAAGTTGCCGGCGAATTAGGAATGGCGCCATGGCAGATTGATAAAGCACGTCGCCAGCTTTCATTGTGGACTCCAGAGGGAATTGCATTTGCTGTGAATCAAGTAGCCCAGGCAGATTTGGGAGTGAAGGGGGCTTCACCTGATCCGATTTATGCCCTAGAAAAAGCGGTTATAGCGATTGCTGAGCGGGCAAAGAACTCCAGTTTGAGTAGAAGCTAACTCGGCTGATAGCCTTCGCCGGCTCATTAACTACGGAAGGCGCATCAAAAGTGGCAAACATTAAGTCGCAAATCAAGCGAATCAAGACCAATGACAAGGCACACGAACGTAACAAAGCAGTGCGCTCATCATTGAAGACTGCCATCCGTAAATTCCGTGAGGCCGTGACTTCCGGTGACTCAAAGAAGATTGCAACTGAATTGCGTACCGCATCACAACAACTCGATGTTGCTGTAGCAAAGGGTGTCATCCACTCCAATCAGGCTGCGAACAAAAAATCCGCAATGGCTAAGTCAGCTCACAAAGCTGGCGTCAAGTAATTTCCTCGGTCTGGACGGACCGACATGCCTTCAATTCCATTAAGTAAAGCGCCGCAACCGGCTGCTACTAATCCTGCGCAGATTCGAAATTTCTGCATCATCGCGCACATTGATCACGGAAAATCAACGCTCGCTGATCGGATGTTAGGAATTACCGGCGTTGTTGATGCGCGAAATATGCGTGCGCAATATCTGGATCGGATGGATATTGAACGCGAACGCGGTATCACCATCAAGAGCCAAGCAGTAAGACTTCCTTGGCGCTCTGGGATCGATGGCAATGAATACATCTTGAACATGATTGATACACCTGGCCATGTTGATTTCACTTATGAAGTTTCGCGATCGCTAGCTGCGTGCGAAGGAGCAATTCTGCTCGTTGATTGCGCACAAGGAATTGAGGCGCAAACGTTAGCTAATTTATATCTAGCCATGGAGAATGACTTAACAATTATTCCAGTGCTGAACAAAATTGATTTACCAGCCGCCCAGCCTGAGAAATTTGCAGAAGAACTTGCGCGACTCATTGGATGTCAACCAGAAGATTGTTTAAGAGTCTCTGGAAAAACCGGCGTCGGTGTTGAAGAGTTACTGGACCAAATTGTGAAGCAAGTACCAGCGCCAACTGGCGATGCACATGCACCAGCGCGCGCACTGATCTTTGATTCGGTCTATGACACGTATCGAGGCGTCGTGACATATGTTCGCGTTGTCGATGGAAAACTTTCGCCACGCGATCAAATCCAAATGATTTCAACGGGCGCGCGCCATGAGATGTTAGAAGTCGGTGTTATTTCACCAGAACCATTCGCGAGTAACGGATTAGGTGTGGGCGAGGTCGGGTACTTAATCACGGGCGTGAAAGATGTTCGTCAATCACGTGTCGGTGACACGGTTACTACGTACAACAATCCAGCTCGCGAAGCGCTCTCTGGCTATAAAGATCCCAAACCAATGGTCTTCTCCGGTCTCTATCCCATCGATGGCGATGAATATCCGATGTTGCGAGAAGCTCTCGATAAATTGCAACTTAATGATGCCGCGTTGGTATATGAACCCGAATCGTCAGCAGCGTTAGGTTTTGGCTTCCGATGTGGCTTCCTTGGGCTACTTCATATGGAAATCGTTCGAGAGCGGTTAGAACGAGAATTTAATTTAACGTTAATTTCTACCGCGCCAAACGTTGTGTATCGAGTACATCTTGATTCTGGCAAAGAACTTGTTGTGACCAATCCCAGCGAATATCCCGATGGGAAAGTGGAGAGCGTACTTGAGCCAATTGTGAAGGCAACCATCCTTGCGCCATCTGAATTTATCGGAACCATCATGGAACTCTGCCAACAACGGCGCGGTACTTTGCTTGGAATGGATTACCTTTCCGAAGATCGAGTCGAAATTCGTTACACACTTCCGCTCGCGGAAATCGTCTTTGACTTCTTCGATAACTTGAAATCAAGAACTCGCGGTTATGGTTCATTAGATTACGAACCAATTGGCGAAGCGGAAGGTGATTTAGTCAAGGTCGATATTCTTTTACAAGGTGACAAAGTAGATGCCTTTAGCAGCATCGTTCATCGCGAGAAATCCTATGCATATGGCGTCTCCATGACGACTAAATTGCGAGAATTAATTCCGCGGCAACAATTTGAAGTGCCTATACAAGCAGCGATTGGCGCAAAAATCATTGCGCGCGAGAATATTCGCGCGATTCGAAAAGACGTGCTCGCTAAATGTTATGGTGGCGATATCACTCGAAAACGAAAACTTCTTGAGAAACAAAAAGAAGGTAAGAAACGAATGAAAATGGTGGGTCGCGTCGAAGTTCCTCAGGAAGCATTTATTGCTGCGCTGGCGACAAATGACGATGCCGATAAAGCCAAGAGTAAGAAGTAACGAGTATTAAATGAGCCGGCGGCTCTCGTTCTATGTACATATTCCATACTGCGTAAAACGATGTGGTTATTGCGACTTCAATACCTATACGCCTGCCGAACTGATTGAGACCGAACCATCGAACAAAGGCGAAAGAAATATTCATAGCGTTTCGAAAGGTTATATCGACCTAGTAATTCGAGAAATCGAACTGGCGCAGCGCACCATTGGATCAGCACACGTTCCCTCAATTTTCTTTGGTGGTGGTACTCCAACGTTGCTTCCACCGCGCGATCTGCTTCGCGTCGTAGATGCGATTAGTGGGCGATTTGCGCTTGAGCGTGGTTGTGAAATTACCGTAGAGGCAAATCCTGATTCAGTAACAAAGGAATCATTAGCGACTTTGCGTGCTGGTGGCGTCAATCGCATTTCGTTTGGGATGCAATCTGCAGTGCCACATGTTTTACAGGTTCTTGATCGCACACATCGAAGTGAGAATCTAGTTTCTGCTACTCAGTGGGCTCGTGAAGTTGGTTTTGCTCATATCAGCGTTGATCTCATTTATGGCACACCTAGTGAAACTTTAAGTGATTGGCAGAGTTCAATCGATGCCGCGTTGGCGCTACCCATTGATCACATCAGCGCTTATGCGTTAATTGTTGAAAAAGGAACAAAATTAGCGAGGAAAGTTGAATCCGGTGAAATTTCTATGCCCGATGATGATGAAACGGCAGAGAAGTATCGAATGGCTGATGACGCTTTTAGCGCCGCTGGTTTCACCTGGTATGAGTTGAGTAATTGGGCGCGACCAGGTGGGCAATGTCGCCACAATATTGCGTATTGGAAAAATGATGAGTGGTGGGGACTTGGCCCCGGCGCACATTCACATATCGAAAATTCGCGGTGGTGGAATGTGAAACATCCGCAAACGTATCGCGGAAAAATAGTGGCGAGCCAAAACCCAATTCAGGAACGAGAAGAACTTTCGATCGATAACCAAAAAACTGAAGCGCTGATGTTAGAAATTCGTATGAGTGAGGGAATTGCACTCGCTAAATTTTCAAGTGAACAAGCAATAATTGCTGAGAAATATCTCGCAAGTAGCCACCTTGACCATAAAAAATGGGAGCAGGGAAAGCTGGTTCTCACACAATCAGGGCGATTAATTGCCGACCGCATCGTCCGAGA
>CAXBQM010000007.1:0-24756 GCA_963978235.1 uncultured bacterium
GTAGATGACATTCTCTGAATCTTCAGCGCGCATCGCATTTGGCGACGGGCGATCAAACCCCAGCAGGCCATATGGATTGTCCTCCACGATAAAAATCTTCTCGTTCCGACAGATCTCCAAGATTTCAGTTCGGCGATCTGCAGACAAAAGAACCCCAGATGGGTTTTGATAGTTGGGAATGAGATAGAGAAACTTAATTTTTCGACCAGAGAAACGGACGGTCCGAATTGCTTCGCGGAGCGCCTCCGGAATCAATCCATGGTCATCAAGTGCGATATGAACTACTTGGGCTTGATACTGCTGAAATGTTCCCAGCGCTCCAACATATGAAGGGGCTTCGGCTAACACCACATCACCTGGATCAATAAATATTCGCGAAATTAAATCCAGCGCTTGTTGCGAACCTGTCGTCACAACAACGTCGTCCGCATTAGCGCGAATTCCTTCTAACGCCATCACATCAAGAATTTGTTCGCGCAATTTTGGATGACCTTGTCCCGATCCATATTGCAGCGCTTCTTGCCCATTTTCCTTCACTAATTTTTCAACGAGCGTTCCCATCATCTCCATGGGAAGTGCAGAGAGATTTGGCATTCCGCCCGCAAGCGAAACAATCTCCGGACGTGAAGCAACTGCAAAGAGCGAGCGAATTTCACTCGCATGCATACCAAGTGTTCGTTGCGCGTAACGCTCAGTTAAGTGCTCTACTTCAGTCATCGTCGAATTCCTGCTCGTCGTAGATCTTCAATTCGCAGCGTACCTGTTTTCGCATCATCCTCGGCGGATAAATAAAGTCGCTGGATTGCAATCACATATGCCTCCGCGATGAGATCGCGAAATTGCGGATCATTTAATCGATCGGCATCGTGTGGATTAGAGATATAACCAAGATCAGTGCGAACTGTCGGTGCTTTTGTTAATCGCAACATATCCCACGTCTTTGCATGTGTGCGCAAATTTGTTAAATCAGTACGAGCACAAATCTCTCGTTGTACAAGTGTTGCAAATCGTTCGCCAACAATCGAGTGAATACCATGTTGATCGCTGCCATAAAAATATGTTGCTACGCCTTGTGCGCGCTCATTCTTGTAACTATCGACATGGAGCGAGATAACTAAGTCAGCGTTGACATTATTTGCAAAGGTAATGCGCTCTGGTTCTAGCGGTGATCGTTCAGTATTTCGCGTCAAATAAACTGAGACACCAAGTGCAATTAACCGACCTTCAATTCGTTGCGCAACATCAAAAACGATCTCGGATTCATTAACACCATTAGCTTCTCGACCAACTGTTGTACCGCCCCAACTTGGGTCAATCACAATGACTTTATCGGCAAGTACTGGACCACGTTTTTCTCGTTTCACCTGATCACGTAGCGCAGACGGTGCACCACCTGAAACTGTTCTCATTAACCGCATCAACGCCATTACTGTTGCTGGGCCACATAACCCATCAACAACAACACCGGCCGAACGTTGAAATTCTTTAATTGCAGTTTCAGTTCTCGCACCAAAAATTCCATCCACTCGCCCACAATCAAAACCCATATCAACCAACCGAGATTGCAATGCGGCTACATCATCACCCCGCATAAGTGGCGCACCCTGCATTAAGTGCAGAGTTCGATCTCCTAATTTCCAGCGCGCTTCATCAAGTGCGCGAATTGTCATTGCATTAGCGATACCAGAAGCCGTTAATCCGCGTTCTTGTTGAAAGGCACGAATCGCAACTTCAACGCTCTCGTCATAAAAATCTGTAGGAGCGTTGAGATAACCCAAACGCGTCAATGTACTTGTGATGACCGAAACCAGGTCACCGCGATCGCCCGGGTTTAACTCCTCACTCATAACCGACAGGCGAGCTCATCACCTAAGCGATGAACTGCTCCAACTCTTTGAGCAACATTGGTTTTGGCTTTGCGCCAACAATTGTTTTTACAACTTGGCCGCCAACAAAAACGTTCATTGTTGGAATTGAGTTGATGCCATATTGCATCGCAATTGCTTGTTCATCATCGGTATTTAATTTAACAATCTTGATCTTTGAACCGTATTCGCTAGCAATCTCTTCAAGAATTGGCGCAACTGCGCGGCAAGGTCCACACCATTCAGCCCAGAAATCGACCAGCACTGGTGTGCTGCTCTTCAACACGACATCGCTGAAATTTGCTGACGTTACTGCTTCTGTTGCTCCCATTAGTTTCTCCCTCTTATATGTTTTCTCGTACTTCAAATAACTAGATCTACTTCTAATGACCAGAGAGGAATCTTTCCGCATCGAGGGCAGCCTGACAGCCCGAACCCGCCGCGGTAATCGCTTGGCGGTAGGTGTGATCGACCAAGTCACCGCACGCAAAGACGCCTGTGAGGTTGGTCCGCGTGGAACGGCCATCCACCACTACGTAACCCTCGTTATCCAAGGTGATCTGCCCCTTGAGAAGCTCACTTCGCGGCAGGTGTCCAATAGCTACGAACAGCCCGGTCACATCTTTTTGAAAAGTTTCGCCTGTGACGGTATTTCGCAGAGATAAACCCACAACTTTATCGTCACCTAAAACATCAATGACTTCGGTATTAAAAATAAATTCAATTTTTGGATTTGCTTGCGCGCGCTCTGCCATGATTTTCGAAGCACGAAGTGAATCGCGACGATGAATGAGATAAACCTTGCTCGCAAACTTTGTTAAGAAGTTTGCTTCTTCCATCGCAGAATCGCCACCGCCAACAACTGCAATCTCTTGATTGCGGAAAAAGAAACCATCACACGTTGCACACCATGAGACACCGCGACCAGATAAACGTTTCTCGTTCTCTAAACCAATTTCCTTATACGCAGAACCGGTTGCCAAAATCACTGCTTTGGCTTGCACAGTATTTCCAGAACCATCTTTCAAAACTTTTATATCGCTATCTAGTTTCATTTCAACAATGTCATCTGTAATTAACTTTGCACCAAAACGAAGCGCTTGCTTTCGCATTTGATCCATCAAATCTGGACCCATAATTCCATGTTCAAAACCAGGAAAATTTTCAACTTCAGTGGTGTTCATCAGCGCACCACCTGCAGTCACTGAACCTTCATAAACAATGGGGTTGAGTTGCGCGCGAGCTGCATAGACTGCAGCGGTATAGCCAGCAGGGCCAGATCCAACAATGACAACTTCGTGTATTTCGCTACTCACACCGCCACCTTATCGCCTAGAACTTCGTCTGAATATCAACTGCATTACGTCATTGATCTCATCGACTTTAAGCGCCTTTGCTACGACGAGAAATCCAGAAAAGCTAATAGCAAGAACAATGAAGAGTAGTGCGCTATTCCCGCCGGGGATCGAATCAGTATTTATTGCTTGAAGCATGAAATACATCGGGGCAATCACAACGCATGATGCAACCGCCAACCTCCCATAAATCCCCATAAACCCACGTTTTTCGATAACACCGCTCTCTTTTTCGAGGAGAAGAAACGTCACGAAACTTCCCACCCAATAACTAATAGTGAACGCCGCTGCCAATCCCACCGTGATCCATCGCGTGGGCAGGATTAAAAATCCAATAAGAGAGAGCACAATCGCTACGCCATTGATGATGAGATTTGCTCGTACTTGAGCACGAGTATTTTCAAAAGCATTGAGTCCACGAATCGCTATGAGGTTGATACTTAATGGAATTGTGGCAAGTGCAAATGCCGCTAAAACATATCCGATATAACGAGCATCATTACTACTAATTCCAAAAAACAGAACATCGGAAATCAATGAACCAAATGCAAGAAAGAGCGCCGCACTTGGAACAGTGACAACACCGACTAGTCTGATTGCTTTGATTAATTGTTCACGTAATTTCGCCAAATCATTATCAATAACAAAGGATGACAGTTTGGGCAAGATTGCAGTAACAACAGAGATAGTGACAATCGAGTGCGGTAAGAGCAGAATCAAATACGCGTTGCTATATGGCGTATATCCAACTCCATAACTAATCCCCTCAGCTAGCGCTTTGACTGAAGCGCGTGTAGCAAGGTTTACCGTGATGAGATAACCAATTTGTGAGATCAGTACAAAGAGAACAGTCCACCCAGCTAAACGAATTGAGTGGCCAAGACCAGAACCACGCCAATCAAACCGTGGACGCAAGGAAATCTTCGCTCGACGTAAAACGGGAATGAGCACCAAAGCCTGTACTAAGACACCAAGAGTTGTACCCAAACCAAGCCATCGGACTTGTTCGTTGGTAATTCCGTCAAACGTTAACTCAGATGAAAGAAAGGAAGCGAATACTGAAATAGCAACCACATTATTGAGAATCGGTGCCCACATCATTGGTCCAAAAATCGATCGCGCATTTGCAATCTGACCTAGTAGGGCAAATACCCCCATAAAAAATATCTGTGGCAGGCAGTACCGCATGAATGCGAGCGTTAATTCATAGCTTTTCCCACTAAAAGTAGGGGCATAAAAACTTACAAATATCGGCGCAAGAAGGATTGCAAGGACGGTGAGGATCAGCAATATCGAGCTGACAAAAGTAAAGAGGCGGGAGATATATGCACTGCCACCATCGGCTGCTCTCGATTGTCGAACAATCTGCGGTACAAAAACTGCGGTGAGTGCACCACCAACAATTAAGTTGTAGATGATGTTAGGCATCGTATTACCTACGTTGTACGTATCACCAAGTACTGCTGTTCCGAGAATGGCGACAAGCAGAAGATTTCGTACCAACCCGGTAATTCTTGAAAGCAAAGTTCCAACTGCCATGATTGACGATGAACGAATTATTTGTAATTCATCACTCATGTTTTTTCTTCTTTACTCGTCGGACGCTCTGAGTGACACCGGCAAGCAATAACACGATTGCAGAAATTGTAGTAATCCACGTTGCGATGGGGCTAATAACCGATAATCGCAGTGGCAGCGAAGCCGAATTTCCCACCGATGTGCCGTCGGCAGATTTTAATTGCACAAGCAAAGTGGAATTACCAGAAGCGATTACGTGTAATTTAATCGGAACAATTAATTTTGATTGTGCGGGAATTGTGACATCTCGAATCGGTGAAACCGTTACTTTGCCATTGAGCGGTGAAACAACGACTGAGACGGTAACGTCTTTATTAAAACCATTAACGATTGTCATCGGAATCTTTTCTCGTTCCGATGTAATGGTGTACTTACCGACGACAATTCTGAGCCGCTTATTAAGCGCTTGAAAATCTTTGAGAAATGCGCGCGAGTATCGGATGGAATCATCGCGAGTAAGGGCTGGATTTGTTAATTGCGCAATTCCTAATCGGTACGGATCGGTATCTTGAATATCGACAACTTTGAGATAGCCCTTGAGATTTTTTCGAATGAAGTTATACGTATCTTGAGTTTCACCAGGAATCCGTGGTGTTTTTTCGCCCGGAAAACTAGGAGTGACATCTACATACTTTCCAACATAAAAGCCCACCTTGAGTTGTGAATTTGCCTCATAAAACTTCAATTCATTGGGGGCTACTTGTTGGAGCCAACGCGTCGCCGGTGCACCATAAGGAAGCGCAAGTACTGGATTGATGCGCGTGACTTGTTTAAGCGCCGATAACCAACTCGTTGCAACATTCATCCCAGTCCCTGGCACCAATTCACCGCTCTTACCAGCAACTCGAACCGAATACCCATCAACCATGGCTGCAACTTGATCAAGAAGTGCCGCATCGATGTACCAAACTTTATTTACTTTTGAAGGAGTGAAGACAAGTTGACCGAGCCGCTGACTTGGCAACAACAAGGTAGCAAGTTGATCATCATAGAAAGTGCCATCGAGTCCCATATGAGGTCGCTCAGTCAAGATAACCGGAACTTGATCTGCTGCCCGCGCAGGTAAAGCGCCAACAAGAAGCAGTGAACCACTAAAAAATAGAAGTGCACAAGCAGCGGCAAATAATTTTTTCATAGTTTTAATTCGCCAGATCGTTGAATCAATTTGCGTTCATCCGGATAAGCCAACATCTCAACGATTTTTTCAAGTGGAAACCATTGCACATCATCAACTTCCGTGACTTGTGGCGCTAATCGTCCACCTACTTCTTTAAATAAGAAGTGATGGACAGTTTTATGAATTCTTTTTCCGCCGGCCATAAACCAGAAATCAATAACGCCAAGCGATCGCGCTATCTCACTATGGATTCCAGTCTCTTCGGCAACTTCACGCATCGCAGCTTGCTCTGGTGTTTCGCCGGCTTCAATATGTCCTTTGGGTAAAGACCACAAAAGTTTCTCTTTACTCTGGTCTTTAATATCGCGACGCCCAATTAGTAAACCTTTTGTACCCGTTGCATCAATAACTAATCCGCCCGCACTTGTTTCATCAACACGTTTTGCATATGGCCGTTTCCCACTATTTTTTCCCGAATTTTTTCCGGGTTGTGATCTGCCATGAGGATTTTTCTTATGTGGGGGACGTTTCCGCCGTCGCTTCTTACGCGCATCTTCGCCGCCCGCACTAGGTGCCGGGGTCATGTCGGAAGGGTACTCGTCTAACCTTGGGCGTTATGAGTACGCCAGCGCAAGCCGCGCAAGAAATTGCGATTGCAACTCTGCAATCACACGCACCGCAAGCGCGCTCACTCGCTGATGAATTTAAAAAGAATGGATTTCGCCTCGCACTTGTTGGTGGTCCCGTTCGTGATGCAATTCTAGGAAAACTCTCCAACGATTTAGATTTCACAACTGATGCGCGACCTCAGGATACGAAGAAAATACTTAACTCGTGGGCAGATTCTGTCTGGGAGCCAGGAATTCAATTTGGAACAGTTGCTGGCAAAAAAGGCGATATCACTGTCGAAGTCACCACATATCGCAGCGAAAAATATGATCCCAACAGTCGCAAACCAGAAGTTAATTTTGGCGATTCGATAGAAGGAGATTTAGGGCGGCGAGATTTCACAGTTAACTCGATGGCGCTAGAACTCACGACCGAAACTCCAGAATTTATTGATCCACACAACGGAGTGATGGATTTAGCAAAACAAGTGCTTAAAACTCCGCGCGCTGCTACTGAACTTTTTAACGATGACCCACTTCGAATGCTCCGCGCTGCACGATTCGCGAGCCAACTTAACTTTGCCGTGGATGACGAGGTAATTGCGGCAATGAAGGATATGGCGGAACGAATCACAATCATCTCCGCAGAGCGGGTTCGAGAAGAATTTACAAAACTCATCATGTCGAATAACCCGCGTATCGGAATAACACTTCTGGTTGAAACTGGGCTGGCAGAAATACTTATTCCAGAAATCCCTAAATTGCGGCTGGAAGTTGATGAGCACCATCATCACAAGGATGTGTACGAACACACTCTTACCGTGGTCGAGCAAGCAATGGCGCTTGAAGAACGGCTAGGCGGGCCAAACCTTGTGATTCGATTAGCAGCGCTGCTACATGACATCGGAAAGCCAAAAACACGAGCACTACTTCCTGGCGGTGGAGTCTCATTTCATCATCATGAAGTTGTAGGTGCTCGAATGGCGCGAGAACGAATGCGTAAATTGCGGTTTGATAATGAAACGGTTGAAGCAGTCGGAACACTTGTATTTCTTCACCTACGTTTTCATGGTTATGGCGACGGTGACTGGACCGATTCAGCAGTGCGTCGATATGTGCGAGATTCCGGCGAACTCCTTACCCATCTCCACGTTCTTACGCGCGCTGATTGCACCACACGAAATAAACGCAAAGCCGAAGCACTTGCTCACACATACGATCAATTAGAAGCGCGCATTGCTCAACTCATGGAAGAAGAAGAGCTCAATAAAATCCGGCCAGATATTGATGGAAACGAGATCATGAAAATTCTCAACATCAAAGCTGGTCCTGCAGTGGGTAAGGCATATAACCATTTACTCGAACTTCGATTGGAACATGGCCCACTAGGTGAGGTTCGAGCAAAAGAAGAGTTACTTAAGTGGTGGGACGTTTATCAGCGTGAAAATTCTTAACTCGCAATACTCCAACCGAGACCACAAAATACGCGCCAGCAACAATTAGTGGTGTTGTAGCACCTAAGCCACTTGTTGGAAGAATGATCGCTGCAACTAACGCGCCACTAACAATTGCAACATTCATAATGACGTCATACACAGCAAAAACTCTGCCGCGAAATTGGTCAGGGACTTTTGATTGCACAAGCGCATCATTTGTGACTTTGACGCATTGACCGCATAACCCCACAAAGAATGCGGTCGCAAGTAAAACGATCTCGGTCTGTGACACCGCTAAGAAGAGTGGGAGTAGCCCGCTGCAGAACAACATTGCGCGAATCCATGCGTGACGCCCAAATTGTGAAACTCCAAATGGCGCAATCACTGCACCAATACCAATTCCAACACCAGCCACACTTATCGCAAGCGCTAAACCAGCCAGCCCAGCTTCTGGATCGCTAGGTGCATTAAATGTATTTCGCTCTAAAAGTAAGGTCATCAGAGTTAACGCATTGAGTCCAAATCGATGAGTGGCAGTCGCAAAGATTCCAAGATAAACATCGCCGAGCTTTCTCATCAGCGCTAACCCATCACGCAACTCTTGAAACCGTTCCCGCACCGTGCCACGTGTTAATTCATGCGGAAGTGGCCCAATTGCCTTCTTCGGCATCAGCACTGCAAGGAGCGCTGCGACAAAATACATGCCGGCAGCAACAATGATGAGTCCGGCGTCAGCAAAATCTGCATTGGTATGAGAGTCAAGGAATCTTCGCAATCCAATTCCAACACCGCCACCAATAACAACTGCGACCGTTCCACCAGTAACGGCAAGTGCATTAATCCCCATCAACCTATTTCGATCGACTAATAACGGAAGTCCAGCGCTTAACCCAGCAAGAATTAATCGATTAACTCCAAATGCAATAAGCACAACGCACGTCAACACAATTCCGGTTGCGCCGTTATGTACTAACCAGGCAATGAGAAGAAGTGCGAGTGCGCGCGAGAGATTTGCAAACGCCAAGATACGTGATCGTGATATTCGATCCAGAATTGTTCCGACAAATGGCCCGATTAGTGAATACGGGAGAAGTACAACTGCAAACGCAACAGCAGCTGCCATTGCATTGGGTTGTCGTTCAGGTGAAAACAAAACAAATGATGCAAGACCGGTTTGGAAAATTCCATCTGTAAATTGCCCTACCCATCGAACAGATAAGAGCTTTTTAATCACCGAAGGTACCTAACCAACTTTTCGCTAGCGACTTCAGGTAACTTTCTTGCGCCTTCAAAAAATCCTTTTTGTATTTATTTACAACTACCGCAGAAGGAGGTTGATCGAGAACTTTTTCTATGGCTCGTGCTGCTTCTTCAGCGTTATCAACAAGCGTAATCATCTTTGGGCATTCATCGTGCAGTTTCTGTGCACCGCTATTTCGCATAGAAACAACTGGAACTCCATGCAGAACTGCCTCTCGCATTGCCATTCCATAACTTTCAAATGGCGCAGTTGATAATAAAACTGAAATTTTTGCCCAAGTATTTTCGAGCTCACTTTGTGAGATATACCCCGTAGCGTTGATAGAGACTTTGGGAATCTCTTTTAAATCCTCTATGAATGTAGATTTAAGTGGCCCATCTCCAATAATTAAGGCTTCTGCTTTTACAGAAAGATTTTTCATTGCCTCAACCCATGTTCCAACCCCTCGTTGTGGATGGATACGGCCAACAAAAGCCACTACTTTCTTTTTAGAGCGGGTTGTCCTTTTGAATGTCGAAATTAATGGCACTGGGGCAATAACAATTTGTTTATCAACAACACCAAATAGTTTCTTAGCAAAATGTATCTGGTCGTTAGAAACGAGCCTTACCGATTCGACTTTCGCAATAGTTTTCTGAATAAATAAGTTTTGTAATCGCCCTTTTATGCCTGTGCCAAAACCTGATTTGGTGATCTCTCCGTGAAAAGATACTTGAATCGGAATTTTTCGTGAGAATTTTTTGCGTAGTAAGAAAGCAGATAGAAGTCCAAAAAATGGATCTCCGGCAATGATCATGGTCGGAAGAATGTGGCGACTTTGCAGCTCTCGAAAAGCGATTGTGGCAGCTTTTCTAAATTGAGTTCGTTTTGCCCCATGAGCAAAATGTTGTAAGTGGTTATCGGTAGAACTAAATGAATCCCTTTGGTGTCCACCAGATATAAGCAAAAGCCCGGGTGATTTCCCTTTGGAGATCTTGTTAATTACCGAACCATAAAGTTCGTATCGACGATAGAGATCGTCAGGTACGGATGTTGCTGCTTTTAAATCGGCGAGAAGCATTATGGGCAAGCGACTCATGCGACAGCCTTAAGTAATTGGTAAATCTTTTCAAAATTACTTTTTTTGTCGAAGATTTCACTTGTCCGAGCCAATGAGTGTGAGATACAAGAATGTTCGAATTCCGGGTGTGAAAGTACGTACGTTATTGCAGATTTAAGGTCAGGATATTTGTGTGAACCACATAAAATTCCATCGTTATCGTTCTCAATGACATCTTCACTCCCAGTATTCGCTCGAGCAATACTAAAAAGGCCCGATGCCCGCGCCTCAAGCAGAGCATGAGAAAGCCCTTCATAAGAGCTATTTAAAACAAATATCCGTGATCGTTGATAAAGGTCAATCAATTGTGGCTGCGAAATGTCGCCAAAGAAGGTAACGCCGGCACCAATCTTCTTTGCCTGATTTTCAAGATTGAGTTTCTCAGGACCATCTCCCGCGATAGCTAATTTCAGGTTTAGTGCATGCGCGACAGCTATTAACTCATCCACTCCTTTCCACTTTACCAATCGGCAGACTGTGAGAAGGTCAAAATCTTTTGTAGGTTTTCCCGTCGAATTAAAAAGTGATAAATCAACAGAATTAGGTATGTACGAGATATTTTCTGCGTTGACTCCCCAGCGAACACATAATTTTTCTAACTGTCGAGTGGGAACAATTACTTGCGATGCACTTCTCAGTGATTGTGAAGCCATCCACCTAAAAACTCTGTATTTGAGATTCAATGTAGCTGACTGAAAATCTTCAATATCTAGCTCTGTATATCCATTATTTCGAGCGCGTTCCCAGACAAAATCTCCAGGAACTTTCGCTACATATTTTCTTCGGGAGAATCGAGTCGCTAGATAGGTTTCCAAAAACATTCCGGCCGCCAATATTGGAACATCTGGCTTTGAGTTTCTCCGAATAGTAAAAGCTACTTTGAGATACCTCATAACAATATTGAGGGATCTTGAAATTTTGATTATTTTCTGATGCGCATTGTGCGTGGTCGAAGATTTCTCATCCGTCAAGGTGACGACGGAACATTGGCCTGATTTAGTCGAATACCACTCAGCAAATTCCTTAGTGAACTTAGCCGGACCCCCGCTTTCCGGCGGGTAAATGCCGCTCACTAAACAAAATTCACTTCGCAACACACAGAAAGGATAGTTATTCTTTCTTACTATGTGGTCCCAACGCGCATACGTAGATTTCACGCTAAAAAAGCGCGCCACACTCTCTGCGTTATTTCGCGGTTTAAGTTCTGCAACTGATGCGTGCGATGCCGATCCGTATTTGCGAAGAGCTGCGAAGTTTCATGGCGAACGAGCCGACCGAAAATGCCCAGTATGTAAGGGCGAGAAGATGGTCGAACTTCGCTACACATTTGGCGATCAACTCGGCCAGTACTCAGGACGTCTTAAGTCACTTCAAGAACTTGATGAGATGCAATCAGAGTTTGGTGAATTCCGTGTCTACGTCGTTGAAGTCTGTAATGAATGCGGCTGGAACCACATCTCCTCTTCATATTTGTTAGGAGATGGCGTCACTCGGAAACCGCCACGCAAGCAGCGAACCATCGAAGATGAGGTGGGATAGCAAGGCGGTAACCTTTCGTTGTGGCGTTAAAACGCGAAAAAATCAGACGGTTAGCACTGATGACCATCGGTGCCGGTTTTGTCGTCGGCGTAATTGGTTTCGCAATCGCATACTTCACAGTTGATATTCCAGACCCCAATGCATACGTCAATAGCCAAGCGACAGTCATCCAATATGCAGATGGCAGTGAAGTGGGACGTATCGGTGCACAGAATCGAACCATCGTTCCGCTAGCAAATATTCCAATCCATTTACGTCACGCTGTTCTTGCAGCAGAGAACAAAAGTTTTTACACCGACCGAGCAATTAGTCCAATCGGAATTCTTCGCGCAGTTATCAATAACTTACGAGGTGGTTCACTCCAAGGTGGTTCGACGATTACACAGCAATACGCCAAGACTGCATTCCTTACGCCGGATCGCACCATCAAACGAAAAATAAAAGAATTAGTTATCTCAATAAAACTTGAGAGTCAGTTCTCGAAGGATCAGATTTTAGA
Organism: uncultured bacterium; assembly: GCA_963978235.1. GTDB lineage: Bacteria > Actinomycetota > Actinomycetes > Nanopelagicales > Nanopelagicaceae > UBA7398. Next base: position 12,358 of record CAXBQM010000007.1, read on the forward strand.
AAATTATCTCAACACCATTTATTTCGGTCGTGGCGCGTACGGAGTTGAAACTGGCGCGCAAGTTTATTTCGGTCGAAGTGTTGATCAATTAACTATCGAACAAGCAGTAGTGCTTGCGAGCATTCTTCGCTCGCCAGGTTATTACGATCCTTATTACAAAAAAGGAAACCTTGAACGATTGCAAGGTCGCTATCAATATGTGATTAAAGGATTATTAGATAAGAAGTGGATTAGCAAAGAGCGAGCAACTCGTGCGCAAGCCAATTTCCCGCAAGTGAAACCGCGCCTTTCGACCGGACAACTTGCTGGACCAAAAGGTTACTTAGTTCAATCAGTCCAATCAGAGTTGAACGCACTTGGCTTTACCGACGATCAATTAATGATCGGTGGCCTCATCGTGAAAACCACTCTTGAAAAAGATGCTCAAACAGCAGCGGTCGATGCGGTTGATTCGCAAGCTCCGAAGAATGCGCCAGACAATCTCCATATTGGATTGGTATCGATCCGACCAGGAACTGGTGAAATCGTTGCGATGTATGGCGGCAAGGATTACCTCGTCCGCCAACTTAATGATGCAACACAAGCAATCACGCAAGCGGGTTCCACCTTTAAACCATTCGCGCTTATTGCAGCGTTACAAGCAGGAATTCCACTTTCTTCGGTCTGGAATGGTGATTCACCTAAAGTCTTTGATGATGCTGGAAAGCCATACATGGTTTCGAATTACGGTGATAAAGAGTTTGGCGAATTATCACTCTTGAAAGCAACAGCAAGTTCAGTAAATACCGTCTTCGTTCCACTTGGTATTAAAGCTGGACTTGAAAATGTTGCGAATGCGGCGCGAGCTGCCGGAATTCCATCATCAGTTGCGTTAATGCCAACGCCATCAATTGTGCTCGGTGTAGCGAGCCCGCATGTTGTAGATGTGGCGTCAGCATTTGCAACGTTTGCAGCGCAAGGTGTTTATGCAAAACCATTCTTGGTGAAAGAAGTACAAGGTTCAAATAAGGGTGTGCTCTATCAAGCACAGATTCAGCCACAAGAAGTATTTGCGAAAGATGTGATGGCAGATCTGACATATGCGCTTGGCGAAGTAACACGTGCGGGTACTGCAACAGCTGCGGTTTCAAAACTTGGTCGTCCAAGTGCAGGAAAAACTGGAACCTCGCAGAACAATGCATCTGCGTGGTTCTCTGGTTACGTGCCACAACTTGCAACCTCTGTCGCTTTCTTCCGTGATGATGCGACTCAATCACTGAATGGAATCGGTGGGCTAACTTCACTCACTGGTGGCACATTCCCAGCGCGAATTTGGACCGCGTATATGAAAGTCGCATTGAAAGATCAACCGGTAATTGATTTTCCTGCGCCAGCAAATATTGGCGGTACCGATGTCAAACCAATTCCAGATCCAGTACCAACGCTTCCTATTAGTGCAGTAACTCCTACACCAACACCAACTCCGACCAAGAAGAAATAACCCCTGCCAATGCGCGCGATCAGTCGACCGCTGGTTGCACTTGCAATCCTTGCTTCACTGCTCTCGTTTGTGAAATTTCAACATTGTCGTGACGCAGGTTGGGGTGCGCCAGATGTTTACGTCCATATGTGTTATTCAGACATCACCGCGCTTTATTCGGAGCGAGGCATGGATACCCATGATTTCCCTTACGCATCAACGTCGAACGCAGTCGAATATCCCGCCATTACTGGTTTAGTTATGTGGGGTACATCGTTTCTAGTAACCGATAAAAATAATCCGTATCGAAACTACTTTGACATCAATCTGATATTGCTCATCCTTCTTCTTATTGGAACATCGTTACTCGTACACTCCCTCAATCCTGAATTTTCATATCTCTTACCGCTCTCGCCCGCACTTGTAGCCTCACTCTTTATTAATTGGGATCTCTGGGCAGTTATCTCCGCAGTTGCTTCGTTGTTTTTCTTTGCACGCGATAAACGTAGCCTTTCTGCGTTATTTCTAGGAGTAAGCATTGCAACGAAATTCTTTCCAATTGTCTTTCTCCTGCCATTAGCGCTGCACAGCATTTATATTCGTCAGATAAAAAACTTTATTAAGTACTTTGTACTCACACTAACAACGTGGATAGTGATCAACGCCCCCATCGCACTAACACATTTTGATGGCTGGTCGCGTTTCTACCGAATGAATTTCACTCGCCAAGCTGATTGGGGATCACTCTGGTACGCCCTATCAAAATTCGGCGCAAACATAAACGCGTTAAATTATGTAGCAATTATTATTACTCTGATTCTTATTCTTGGCTTAACAATTTTCTATAGTGATATATGTAAAACCCGCACGCCTTATCAAAATCTTTTTCTCCTTATCTTCTTAACCATGGCAGCGTTCACAACAATCAACAAGGTGTACTCACCACAATATGTTCTCTGGCTAACTCCTTTTGCTGTTCTTGCGCTCAATGAAAAAAAAGAACGAGCCGCGTTCTGGATCTGGCAAACAGGTGAAGCGCTCTATCACTTTGCGATCTGGCAGTACTTGGCTCAATTCACTGGGGCAAAATTCGGTTTGCCCGAAAATTGGTACCTCTTCTTCTTATTACTTCGAATTGCGACCTTAATCTGGTTCTGCGTGGCGCTGATGCGCTCAGCCTTGGCGCTTCGGTCCACAACGCAGCGGCCATCCAAAGCCCCGCTGCTCGAATTTCTCTCTCGAGCAACCGAGGGTTACGCTTAGCCCTCTTATTTTCAGCCCCGTCAGCGGTGGCCGATATAAATAAGAACATGCAAGCCCTCCTGTTACGGAACGTCCGTAACCGTTTAGTCCAAAGGAGGTGGGGTTAGCGCATGCGTCGATATGAACTCATGGTCATTCTTGATCCTGATCTAGAAGAACGCACAGTTGCACCAAGTCTCGAGACTTATCTCAAGATTATTAAAGACTCTGGTGGCCGCGTCGACAAACTCGATATTTGGGGACGTCGTCGTATGACATTCGAAATCGCTAAAAAAGGCGAAGGCATTTATGCCGTCATCGATATGCATTGTGGACCAGCAGCAATCAAAGAGTTGGATCGCCAACTTAATTTGAATGAAGCTGTTCTTCGCACCAAAGTAGTTCGCCCAGAATAAATACCAAAGCCGCATCTAAAGTAGAAAAGGAACCTAACTATGGCAGCAGGCGATACCAACATCACGTTGATCGGAAACCTTGTTAACGATCCAGAACTTCGATTCACACCATCTGGTGCTGCAGTCGCAAAGTTCACTGTCGCATCAACACCGCGATATATGGATCGAAATACAAATGAATGGAAAGACGGAGATACTCTCTTTCTTCAATGCCAAATCTGGCGTCAAGCAGCAGAGAACGTTGCCGAATCATTAACTCGCGGAATGCGCGTGATGGTCTCTGGACGTTTGAAGCAACGCTCCTACGAAACCAAAGAAGGCGAAAAGCGCACTGTCTTTGAAGTAGAAGTTGACGAAGTTGGTCCATCACTCCGAAACGCAACTGCGAAAGTCACCAAGACTGCGCGTCAAGGTGGCACAAATACTGGCTTCTCCGCTCCAGCAACTGAGAGCGCTGAAGATCCATGGGCATCAACAACTTCTTCAGGTGGCGGTTGGGCAACCACTGCTTCCGAAGAACAACCACCTTTTTAATACCTAACAAACCAACCATTCTCGGTTAATCCCGAGGCACCCGAAAAGGAGCACCACAATGGGAGCACGGTCTAATAAGACCTTTAAGCAGAAGCCAAAGATTTCAAAAGCGGCTGCTGCAAAGAAGTTCAAGAAGAAGGCAAACCCACTTAAAGGCGTTACCTACATCGATTACAAAGATGTAGCACTTCTTCGTCGCTTTATCTCTGATCGCGGCAAGATTCGCTCAAGCCGTATCACCGGAGTAACTGTCCAACAGCAACGCATGATTTCACGTGCAATTAAGAATGCACGCGAAATGGGCCTCTTGCCTTACTCATCTTCAGCTCGCTAAGGAGTACTAATGAAACTCATTCTTACTCGTAATGTTGCTGGACTTGGTAGCGCAGGCGATGTCGTCACTGTCGCTGATGGTTACGCACGTAACGCGCTCATTCCTAATGGAACTGCAATTGCGTGGACAAAAGGTGGCGAGAAGCAGATCGAAGGAATTCGTCGCGCTCGTGCATCTCGCGAAATTCGCGATACCGATCATGCGAAGCAGATCAAAGCGAAACTCGAATCAACTGATTTCACTGTGAAAGCAAAAGTTGGCGATACCGGCCATCTTTATGGAACAGTGACAGATAAAGATCTTGCACTCACAATCAAGAGCGCAGCTGGCGTCGATATCGATCGCCACAAGATCAAACTGGCTTCACGTATCAAAATGATTGGCTCATACACCGCTAAAGTTTCAATTCACCACGGTGTAAGTGCTGATATCAAGATCAACGTTGTAGCCGAGTAATTACTTAACAGAAGTAATCAAGCAAAAGCCCACCAGAAATGGTGGGCTTTTCTCATTCCCATCTCGAAGTTTGGACGAAAGAAAAAAACTTTTACCCACAATACGAAACTTCTTCCACCTGCGCTTTTACCTCTAAAGTCGCTACTTACCCACAATTCATCCACATCTTTTCCGCAATAATCCCCAACTTTCCCCCAGCAATGACCGCATTCTGCACATGCTCAACCCCATCCCCAACCGTGCGTAATTTCCCTTGTCAGTCCTCCGCGACAAGATACGCACATGAGCATCGCCGAACTTCCGAATTACGCAAACTCTCGTAATTCACGCGAAGACTCAATCGAATTTGAACGCACACCACCACAAGATCTTGTAGCAGAACAATCTGTTCTCGGTGGCATGCTTTTAAGTAAAGATGCCATCGCAGATGTTGTAGAAATTATTCGTGAACGCGATTTCTATCGACCTGCACACGAATTAATTTACGATGCAATTATCGATCTTTATGGTCGTGGTGAACCAGTTGATCCCGTAACTGTCTCCGCCGAATTAACAAAACGTGGCGACATGGCAAAAGCAGGTGGCGCGCCATACCTCCACACCCTTCTCTCTTCAGTTCCAACCGCCGCAAATGCTGGCTACTACGCAAAGATTGTTCGCGATCGCGCAATTCTTCGTCGATTAGTTGAAGCCGGAACAAAGATTGTTCAACTTGGTTACACCGTTGAAGGCGAAGTAGATGAAGCAGTTGATCAAGCACAAGCCGAGGTCTTTCACGTCACCGAACGTCGAGCAAGTGAAGATTACGTAAAACTAAACGAATTAATTCCAGCAGCATTCGATGAGATCGAAAAAATTTCTCAAGGAGTTGTGGGTGAAGGTGTAAAAACTGGTTTTAAAGATCTCGATTCATTAACGAATGGACTTCATCCAGGAAATATGGTTGTTGTTGCTGCTCGTCCTGCAGTTGGTAAATCAACACTTGCACTTGATATTGCGCGCTACGCATCGATACACAAAGGTGATACATCCGTCATCTTCTCGCTCGAAATGAGCAAGAGTGAAATCACCATGCGTATGCTCTCGGCCGAGGCTCGGGTAGCGCTCAATAACATTCGCGCTGGTTCACTCAACGACGAAGAATGGGCCCGATTAGCCCGCCGAATGGGCGAAATCGCTGAAGCACCGCTCTTTATCGACGACTCTTCAAATCTCTCCATGATGGAAATTCGCGCAAAGGCTCGTCGCCTTAAACAACGCCACGATCTCAAACTCATCATCATCGACTATCTCCAGTTAATGACATCTGGAAAACGCGTTGAGAATCGCCAGCAAGAAGTTTCAGAATTCTCTCGCCAACTTAAATTGCTCGCTAAGGAACTAAACGTTCCAGTTATTGCAATCTCACAGTTAAACCGTTCACCTGAACAACGTTCAGATAAGAAACCAATGCTCTCTGACCTTCGTGAATCAGGTTCGATCGAACAGGATGCCGACGTTGTTATCTTGCTTCACCGCGACGATCTCTATGATTCCCAAAACCGTTCCGGCGAAGCCGATCTCATTGTTGCAAAACACCGTAACGGACCTACTCGAACAATTACCGTCTCAGCCCAACTTCACTTCTCACGTTTTGTTGATATGCCGCCATCATTCTCATCGCGAGAACAATTCGTTAAAGACAATTAAACGATCTTTTCTAACTTTCCACTCTTAACATCATAAATCGCACCCATCACTTCAATTCCTTGTGGCAAAAGTGGGTAAGTAAGAATTCGAGTGACATCTGTTTTCAGCGCTGCTAGTTGATCGCTTACCGTTCTAATTTCAATACTACGTGTATCAATTCCAGATGCATCAAAAATTGTTTGGTGAATTGTTGGTTCATCAGCGCTCGCCATACGACAATCAGTATGTGGCATAACAAGAACTCGCTTTACTCCAAGTAGATGAGTTGCAAGAACGAGCGTACGTAACACGTCTTCAGTTACGCGCGCTCCTGCGTTACGAAGAATCTTTGCATCGCCACCTTTCATGCCGACAACTTTTAACGGCTCAATTCGTGAATCCATACATGTCACAATCGCTAAGCCTTTGACCGCAAAACCCGTTAAATCCTGCGATTGAAAGCCCTTTTGAAACTCTTGATTTGCCGCCAGAATCTCATCAAAACTCATGCCCGAGCCTCCGATTCCATGCGGTATTTATCTGCGAGATAAATTCCTATGAGAACAATAATCGCACCAAGTAACTGCACGCCATTTAAAACTTCACCGAGCCACCACCAAGCAAAGAGCCCAGCAAGCACAGGTTCGAGCATTCCAATTACTGAAGTTGTCGATGCAGAAAGCATTCCAAGTCCAAGCAAACCCAAGATGTAAGGAACGATTGTTCCCATCACGATTACCCAGAGAACAAGGAGCCAACCTGACAATTCATTCCCAGAAAAGATTCCTAACAAATCCATATTTTTATTGAGAACATCAGAAGGGAAATTCCATATCGGCAGAACAATCGCCCACACAACTGTGGCGATTCCCATTCCCCATACTGTTAACGCTCCACCAGATTTCGTTGCACTCAACCTTTTCCCTATTAAGAAATAACCTGCCAGTGCGAATGCATCAACGAAGGCTGCACTTAAACCAAGCACATCAAGTTTGACTCCTTCCCACACTTGCGCCAGGAGCACTAAACCAACAAAAGCAAGAACGATGGCGATCCACATCTCTTTGCGGACATTAACTTTTCGTACGAAGCGAACCCAGATCACAATCCAAATCGGTGCCGTGAATTCGATAATCAGCGCAACGCTGATGTTGATTCGCTGAATTGCGGTGAAGTAAAACGATTGAACAATGCAGACACCAACAATTCCAAATGCCAAGAGCCATGGAAGTTCACTTTTGGTGGCCTTCAACTCATGACGTTTGAAAATAAAGTAGTACGAACCAAGAATAAGGAATGCACCAGTCACGCGAATCTGAGTGAGGTGCCAGGCATCAAGTCCGCTGAGCAAAACAACCTTCGCAACAATCCCATTAAAAGCGAAGGTGAGCGCTGCCAGAATGCAGAAAACCTCAGCTTTATGGGACTTGAGCACCCGCATACCTTACTTTGTTACTAATGCGTTTGTTACGAATGTCTTTGTTACTAAGGCGATAAAAGCTCGCTTCTTAAAACGCAGACTCCGGCAAGTCCATGATCTCACCGTTCTCTGCTTCAACAATTGCACGTGAAGCAGCTATTAGCGGTAGGAAGTTATGAACAAAGTATTTTGAGGAAGCAATTTTCCCAGTAAAGAAGTCAACATCTTTTCCGGTAGCCGAAGGTAACTTTGTTGCAGCAATATCTGCCTGGCGAAGTAATAACCAAGCAATGATTACATCGCCAACTGCCATCAACAACCGTGAAGTATTAAGACCGGTCTTGTAAATCTCGGATGGATTCTCTTGTGAAGCCATCGCATGCCCAATTAATACCGCATTAATTGCACTTGCATCTTCCAGCGCTTTCGCTAGCGCTTTCTTTTCTTCTGCATTGTTTCCACCAGCAGCGGCAAACTTTCCAATCTCTTTCGCAAGCAAACCAAGAGCGCGACCACGGTCTTTTACAATCTTTCGGAAGAAGAAATCCAATCCTTGAATTGCAGTTGTACCTTCATACAACGTATCAATTTTCGCATCGCGAACATATTGTTCGAGTGGCCAATCTTGAGTAAATCCAGAACCACCGAATGTTTGCAGCGATTCAGTTCCTAACAACACCCAGGATTTCTCTGATCCATATCCTTTAACTATTGGAAGTAAAAGATCATTCAGCGCTTCCAAATCATCAATCTTCTCTTGTGCTTCGCCATTTGCTTTCGCAAGTTGAACTGCATCTTGAATTGAAGCGGTATAAAGAATGAGCGCGCGCATACCTTCGGCGTACGCTTTCTGTGTCATGAGTGAACGACGAACATCTGGATGTTTGATGATGGTTACACGAGGTGATGCTTTGTCGTTCATAACCTTCATATCCCCGCCTTGAACGCGAGTTTTCGCATATGCCAACGCCTGCTGATACCCAGCGGAAAGTGTGGCAATTGCCTTTGTGCCCACCATCATGCGGGCAAATTCGATGATTTTAAACATCTGGGCGATGCCATTATGAACATCACCAAGTAGATAACCCACTGCAGGTTCTTTCTCTCCTAAATTCATTTCGCATGTAGCCGAAACATTGAGACCCATCTTGTGTTCGACGTTAGTTACGTAAACACCATTCCGCTTACCAAGTTCTCCAGTTTCAAAATCAAACATAAACTTAGGAATGAGGAAGAGTGAAAGTCCTTTTGTTCCAGGACCTGCACCTTCAGGGCGAGCAAGAACGTAATGAATAATGTTTGGATTGAGATCGCTATCGCCTGATGTAATAAATCGCTTTGTACCAGTGATGTGCCACGTGCCATCTGGTTGTTGCACTGCCTTTGATCGCCCAGCACCAACATCAGAACCGGCATCAGGTTCAGTGAGTTGCATGGTTGCGCCCCAGTCATTTTCAACCATGAGCTTTGCAATTTTCTTCTGCTCATCAGTTCCTAACATGTATGCAACATGTGCAAATGCGAAACCAGATGCATAAATATGTACTGATGGATTTGAACCAAGCACCATTTCCGCAATCGCCCAACGCACAGATGGCGGAATAAGAGTTCCACCTAATTCAACTGGTACATCAATCAAACCCCAACCGTTATCTACATATGCACGATAAGACTTTTTAAAACTTGCTGGAACTTTTACATCGCCAGTTGCTTTATTAAATTCAACTCCGAGTCGATCACCTTCAATAAAAGAATCTGCCAAATCTTTCTCAGCAAGGCGTTTAACTTCTTCCAACATTCCCATCGCGGTATCGCGATCTAAATCTTTATAAATCGAACTTCCTAAAATCGAGCCTCGATCCAACAAATCAAAGAGGCAGAATTCAATATCGCGAAGATTGGCTATGTAATGACCCATAACCCAATAATGCTACCGACGGGTAACTTAGGCAAGCGGGCGGGCTGCTTTGATCAATCTCTCCCAATATGGCATCCAAAGTTTCTCGAGATTTTGGGGATCAAATGGCGTGACTTCAGAGTTATCAAGGAAACTCTTAACAGTCTCAGGTTCTAACTTTGACACAAGGGAAACGGGATATCCCATCTCTTTTAAGGAACGACTCCATGAATTGTCTTCAAGGATTGGATGAGCTCCCTTATAGAGAGATTCCCAAACTATATGAGTGTCAACGCCATTTCCTCGCGGCGAGAGTACGAATGTAAATTCTTCGTAGCGTCGGACAAGCCGATCAGGGAATATCCAGGAATTTAAAGTTTGCCACGGACCAACTTCTTTCTCGTACTTATCAAGTAAACCTATTCGTGCTGGATGGGTTGGGCTAAATGGTCCAACGAGGACTTCTTGCTTTCGCGTTGAAGTCAGATTAATTGGCCGAAAATTTTTCGGCAGTCCATTGATACCAAGTTTTTGATTCTCTAATCCAATGGGAAGAGTGTGAATTCTTTTCCCATCCGAAATAAACGAATTCTGTAAAAGTACGTGCTCAAATGATGGTGGAAGATTCAATTCTTCGGTGAAATCCCGATCACTATTCCCAGCAATAAGTACTCTCGCGCGAATTACATTTCCGAATCGTTTGAGTAGTTCATCTACTACATTACTTCGGCAAAAAATGATTTTCGCATCAGGTATTTTCTGTTCCAATCCAGGAATATCTAGTGAATCTTGATCAATCACTAAATCACAGAGCGCTTTGAATGCATCTCCTGAGAGATACGGATAATTGATTTTCCCCTTATTAAGCGACTTGCGAACTTTAAATATAATTCGCGACGTAAGAGGGACTTCCATATGGTGAAAATTACCCGTAAAGCGAATAAAACCCGTAAAGCGAATAAAAAATGAGAGATTTACCCGAGCGGGCGACGGGAATCGAACCCGCGCTGTCAGCTTGGGAAGCTGACGTGATGCCATTTCACTACGCCCGCAGGTTGAGTTCTGAATTCTAGGGAGCGCGTGTAAGGTCGCCAACTGTGTTACTAAGTGATCGCGATATAGCGGCCGAGATTGAGGCGGGCCGGGTCAAGGTAGAACCTTTCGAGCCCAAGATGATTCAACCTTCAAGCGTTGATGTGCGGCTCGACCGATTCTTTCGGGTCTTTGAAAACCATAAGTATTCAGTGATTGATCCATCGGTCGAACAATCGGAACTCACTCGTGAGGTTGCGGTAACTCCGGATGAACATTTCATTCTTCACCCAGGCGAATTTGTCCTCGCAAGCACTTATGAAGTCATCACTCTTCCTGATGACATTGCTGGTCGACTCGAAGGCAAATCTTCTTTAGGGCGTCTCGGTTTGCTTACCCACTCCACTGCAGGTTTTATCGATCCAGGATTCTCCGGTCACATCACGCTTGAACTTTCAAATGTGGCGAACTTGCCAGTGAAACTTTATCCAGGGATGAAGATTGGTCAGCTCTGTCTCATCAAACTTTCATCTCCAGCACAGCATCCTTACGGTTCTGCGGTCTATGGTTCTCGATATCAGGGCCAGCGTGGACCAACTCCAAGCAAGTCCTGGCTGAATTTTCACCAGACAAAAATTCAGTAACTCCATTCGATCTGGGTTTTGGAGAAGAAATGAAAACATCAACCATCATTCTTATTGTTCTTGCGCTTCTCGTTATTTACGTAGTCGCCCAGTACAACAAATTAGTGCGACTCAATGTCACTGTTGACGAAGCATTTGCACAAATTGAAGTGCAACTAAAGCGCCGTTCAGATCTCATTCCAAACTTGGTTGAAACCGTAAAAGGTTATGCAAAACATGAAAGTGAAACTTTTGAAAAAGTAGTCGCTGCGCGAGCAGCAAGTACAGCGGCCTCAACTCTGCCAGCAGTTGCTGCGGCCGATGGTCAATTAACGCAAGCTTTACGCGGTCTTCTTGCGGTAGCGGAGAACTACCCAGATCTCAAAGCCTCCGCGAATTTCCTTTCACTTCAAGAAGAACTTTCAACCACCGAAAACAAAGTCTCCTTTGCGCGACAGTTCTATAACGACAATGTTCGTTCCCTCAACACCGCGGTGAAGACGATTCCAACCTCATTCTTCTCTGGCCTTGCAAAAGTGACAGAACGAGAGTTTTACGAAGTAGACGACCCACAAGATCGTAAAGCCCCTAAAGTTACTTTCTAACTTTAAATACTTTTGAATATGCCTAAAGATTCTTTTAGAGAGTTACAACAATCTAACAAGCGAAAGACTGTTGGGTTGCTGTTGGGAATGGCAGTTCTCATCTGGCTTATTTCATATGCAGCCCTTACGTACTTCGGAGTTTCTGGAGTTGGTGTACTTCCCGTCGCTGTCGGCATTTCTCTGATTACTGTGTGGGGCTCTTATTATTCTTCGGATTCATTAGTCGTTCGCATGACAGGTGCGCGCATCATTCAGGAAGCTGATAACCCAAATCTTTTTAATCTTATTCAAGAAGTAACTATTGCTAGCGGTCTACCGATGCCAAAAGTTGCGATTGTGGTTGATTCAGCGCCCAATGCTTTTGCTACTGGTAGAAATCCCGAACACGCGCTCATTGCTTTCACAACAGGAATTCTTGAAGTAATGGACCGAGATCAACTTCAAGGCGTAGTTGCTCATGAAATGTCACATGTTGCTAATAGAGACACTTTAGTTTCGGCAATCGCAGCAACTACCGCTGGGGCCATTGCGTTATTAAGCGATTTCCTTATGAGAATGATGTGGTTCGGCGGTCGCCGCGATAGTCGAGACAGTAATTCAAATCCGATTGCACTGGTGATTTCACTTATCGTGATGATCCTTGCTCCGCTAGCTGCAATATTGCTTCGCTCAGCAATCTCTCGACGTCGAGAATCCCTCGCGGATGCAACTGC
>CAXBQM010000008.1:0-23930 GCA_963978235.1 uncultured bacterium
GAGTCTGGGCCGTGTCTCAGTCCCAGTGTGGCCGGTCGCCCTCTCAGGCCGGCTACCCGTCGTTGCCTTGGTGAGCCGTTACCTCACCAACTAGCTGATAGGCCGCGAGATCATCCATCATCGAAATTCTTTCCCGGCTTAGCGATGCCGCCAAGACGGAGTATTCGGTATTAGCACCGGTTTCCCGGTGTTATCCCAAAATGATGGGCAGATTCCTCACGTGTTCCTCACCCGTTCGCCACTAATCCATTCCCGAAGGAACTTCATCGTTCGACTTGCATGTATAAAGCACGCCGCCAGCGTTCGTCCTGAGCCAGGATCAAACTCTCCATTGAATTTTGATTCAACGTAAGTTGATTCTGGCAAAAGACATAAACAACTGTCGTTTATTGTCTTTGACCAATTTGATTTGTTTTACAAAGGATTCAACGGGCATGGCAATTAAGCCATACCTCATTGAGGTAATTGGCATTGACTTATGGCACGCTGTTGAGTTCTCAAGGTACGGGCGCGCATCGATTTGGGGCTTCCGCACCATTTCAAGGCAACCTGCAACCACCCCGAAGGGCAGAAGGAGAAACTTAGGCCACCCTAGGCCTCGAGGTCAAATCCGGTCCATGACAGCCCAAAAGCGTCGAAAGATCGAAAAAACCTTGATTTATAAGGGTTTTCTGGAGTTTCTAGGGAAGTTCTTCCTCACTAACCGGCCTTGTTGCGTCCGTCTCGTAGCGAGGAATTGAAGAATATCGGGCTTTTTGGCGGTCAGCAAATCCTCAAACCGGTTTTTTGCTATGCCACCACTTCTACTGCTGCCAGATCTCGTTTTCCTTTTCGGAGAACGATAAAACGTCCACCAATGAGATCGTTTGATGTTGGTGCAAAATCTTCAGAAGTAACTTTCACGTTGTTGATGTACGCACCACCTTCTTTAATGATGCGACGCGCTGCGCTCTTTGATTCCACAACTCCGGTTGCAACGATCAAATCAACCCAGGTCGCAATCGCGTTCTTATCTTTGATTTCGGTCCGTGGTAATTCGGCGAGTGCGCCCGCTAATGTGGCGATATCAATTGCTTGCAGTTCTCCTTGACCAAAAAGCGCTCGCGCAGCAGCTTCGACGCTTTCACATGCCTCGGCTCCGTGGACCAGCGTTGTTACTTCACGAGCAAGTGCGCGGTGTGCTTCACGTAATCCAGGATTGGTCTGATGAGAATCAAGCAGTGCAGAAATCTCTTCGTGAGATTTAAACGAGAACATTTTCAAAAGTTTCTCAACATCGCGATCATCAGAGTTAATAAAAAATTGGAAGAAAGCGTAAGGAGATGTCATTGCCGGATCGAGCCAGATGCTTCCCGAAGCGGTCTTGCCGAATTTTGTGCCATCAGCTTTTGTTAACAGAGGTACGGAGAGAGCGAAACCGCTCTTTGTTGTTACTTTACGAATGAGATCTAAACCAGCGGTGATATTTCCCCATTGGTCACTTCCACCCAGTTGCAGAGTGCAGTCATGACGTCTAAAAAGCTCGAGGAAATCAAGGGCTTGTAGAACTTGGTATGAGAATTCGGTGTAACTAATGCCGCCAGCTTCTAATCGAGTAGCAACTGAATCTTTAGCCAACATCTGATTAACGCTGAAATGTTTACCGATATCGCGAAGAAAATTGATCGCCGAGATTGGGGCGGTCCAATCCAAGTTATTCACCAGTAGCGCCGCATTTTTTCCGCTGGAAAAGTCGAGAAAACCAGTTAATTGGTGGCGAATTCGATCAACCCATTGTTCAACAATCTCTTCGTCATTGAGCGTTCGCTCTGAATTCCTACCACTGGGATCTCCCACTAAACCTGTTGCTCCCCCAACCAGCGCTATGGGTCGATGGCCGGCAAGCTGAAATCTGCGCAACATTGTCATTTGAACAAGATTTCCTAAATGCAGACTCGGCGCAGTGGGATCAAAGCCAATATAGAGAGAGCGTGAACCGCTATTGAGGTGTGCTATTAATTCTGCTTCGTCGGTGGTTTGAGCAATGGCACCTCGCCACTTCAAATCATTAATGAGCGCTGCGGTCATAGCGACATCATGCCCGAAAACTTGGTGCGCTCGTTGGAAATCCATTTTTCGTGAGCGGAGACCGCCTCACCGCTGAGCGAGATCTGACTTTGCACGCTGTGATGTGATGTCCCATTAGGTGTGAGTCGACCAGCGATCGCACCAGAAACTGTCAGTACATCGAGCACCGAAACATCGAGTACATCATGTGCGGAGCGAAGTTCTGCTTCAGTGAGTTGGTGTAACTCTTTTCCGTTCTTCTCACATATTTTCACACAAGCACCGGCAGCTTCATGTGCTTGCGCAAATGGAACTCCCTTTCGCACTAAGAAATCGGCAATCTCGGTTGCAAGTGAAAAGCCAAGTGGCGCTGCTTTCGACATGACATCACGGTTAAATGATGTTGACGCAACCATTCCTGACACAGGCTTTAATAGGAGAAGGAGATTTTCAACGCTATCAAAGAGCGCTTCTTTATCTTCTTGCAGATCTCGGTTATAGGCAAACGGCAGACCTTTTAATACCGTTAACAAGGTAGTGAGGTTTCCAATAAATCGACCAGCTTTGCCACGAGCTAACTCAGCAACATCTGGATTTTTCTTCTGCGGCATTATTGAAGAACCGGTCGAATAGGCATCATCAAGTACTGCCCAACCAAATTCTGTGGTGGACCAGAGACTCCACTCTTCGCCGATTCGTGAGAGGTGCACGCCTACAAGCGCAATAATGAAGAGCGCTTCCGCCACATAATCTCGATCGCTGACGCCATCAATACTATTTTCGACAATGCCAGCGAAACCTAATTGCGAAGCGGTAGTAACTGGATCAAGTGGGAGCGATGAACCGCTCAGCGCACCTGAACCAAGTGGTGAACGCGAACTCCTAATAAGCCAATCATGAATTCGCGATAAGTCGCGATTAAATGCTGCGCAATGTTTTGCCAGTTCATGACCGAAGAGAACCGGTTGTGCATGTTGTAAATGCGTAAATCCGGGCGCAACCGCATCAGAATATTCCGAAGCTTTTGCTAGAAGTGTTCGTTGTAATTCAACAATCCCCTGCGCAATATCAATCATGTGATCGATGAGGTAGAGCTTCAAGTCAGTCGTTACTTGATCATTGCGAGAACGTCCAGCGCGAATCGCCCCACCTATTACTCCAACGCGTTGGCTGAGCCCTCGTTCGAGCGCGCTATGAACATCCTCATCACCATCATCTGGTTTAAATTTTCCATCTTCGACATCATTAAAAAGGTTTTTTAAACCATTGCGAATTGCCACCGATTGTTCTTTATTGATTAACCCAGAGCGTTCGAGTACATAAAGATGCGCGAGTGAACTGACAATGTCATACGGTGCTAACCGCCAGTCAAAGTGCACGCTACGAGAAAGTGCAAAGACTGATTCGGCTGGACCATGCGAGAACCGGCCACCCCACAGCGCCATTACTTCCTCCGCTTCGTGCGTTTAACAGTTCGCGTTCGTTGCGAATTTTTAGCCTTAACTTGGCTGAATTCTTTCAGACGAGTGGCCAATTGCTCGCCGCCGTGCGCTTGTTTCGCAACCACAAGTACTGTGTCATCGCCGGCAATTGTTCCGATAGCGCTTGGCAACTCGCCATTCTGTGACGCGCGATCAATAGCACTTGCCAACAAATGTGCTCCTCCTGGCGGAGTCCGGACAACAACAAGATTGCCACTTGGAGTCACCGAAAGAATCAATTGATCGGAGACCAGATTGATGGCGCTCCGTGTTGAACGCTCATTACTTACAAAGGTGTAGGTAAATTCACCACTATCTGTCTTGGCGCGAACCGCACCAACATCTTCAAGATCTCTACTTGCGGTGGCTTGCGTGACATGAATTCCCTGTTCATCAAGGAGATCAACGAGATCTGATTGAGAATGAACGCGGCCATCATTGATTAATGAGATGACAAGCGCTCGGCGGGCACTTGCGGAAAGAGTTGGTGATAACCGTTTAGCCATGGCGACGTATCACCACCGTGCAGGTTCGTACGAATTCATCAACGTTCTTCTGGCTGATCACAAATGCTGGCGCGATACGTATGGTCGTCTCGCTTGTTGCATTGACTAATATCCCTGCTTCAAGAAGTTCGCTGGCAACCGTCTTGGCAATGGGCTTTTCGAAATCAAATCCGATGAGTAACCCTTTGCCTCGGACTTCGCTCACCCCAGGGATTTGTCGGAGCGCACTCATAATTTGTAAACCGAATTGGCGATTTGTTGCGAGGTATTTCTTCGTTTCAATTTCATCGATGGTGGCGTTACCGGCGGCACAGGAAATGGGGTTTCCACCAAAGGTTGAGCCATGTGAACCGGGGGTTATTAATTCGGCAGCTTTACCTAGTGCGATCATCGCTCCGATCGGTAACCCGCCGCCCAAACCTTTTGCAATGGTGATGACATCAGGAGTAATGCCAGAATCTTCATAACCAAACCAGGTGCCAGTTCTCCCCATGCCAGTTTGAACTGCGTCGATCACCAATAACGCGCCTCGTTTATCGCAAATCTCGCGAGCTGCTTTTAAATACTCTGGATCGGGAACAATCACGCCGGCTTCACCCATTATCGGTTCAAGAATTACCATTGCGGTTCTTTTACTCACTGCGCGCGCGAGCGAATTCGCATCACCAAAAGGAACGTGAGTTATTTTTTTCAAGAGCGGCATAAAAGGTTCGCGCTTTGCTGGTTGTCCGGTTAATGAGAGCGCTCCCATGGTTCGGCCATGAAAGGCACCCTGCGCTGCAACAATACGATGTCGACCGGTGAGGCGAGAGAGTTTGATCGCCGCTTCATTCGCCTCAGCGCCAGAGTTACAGAAAAATGTGCGGGCAGTTTTATCGCCAGTCATCGCTTGCAATTTCTCCGCCAACAGCAGAACTTGTGGGTGGCTATAAAAATTACTGGTGTGGCTCAATGTTTCAACTTGGCGCGATACCGCCTTCACGATCTTCGGATGCGCATGACCTAAAACATTCGTTGCAATTCCGCCAAGAAAATCTAAATACCGTTTACCTTCCACATCAAATACTTCTACGCCCTTGCCCCGCGTGAGTGCAATGGTCGGCGTTCCATACGCAGATTGCAGGGTTGCGTTCCATCGTTGTGCAAATGTTGAATTATTCGATTTCATGCGCTCACCAATGTTCCACCTTGGCTATTAAGCGCCGCTTGGAAATTCTCTGAATCTCTGCCATCAATGATGCGAGCAGCGCGAGCGCCAGAATTAATGGCATTAAGGCAGGCCGAAACTTTTGGCGCCATTCCTTCCTCGAAGGTATGAGCGATTTCTGCAAGTTTTGCCGCAGATATTTCCGAAATCAACGATGACTTATCTGGCCAGTTGGCATAGATGCCAGCGACATCGGTCATAAAAATCACTTGATCTGCTTTTACTGCGCCGGCGATTGCACCAGCTGCGCTATCTGCATTGATATTCATGCCAACACCATCACCATCAGTTGCTACTGGCGAAACTATCGGAAGATAGCCAGCGCTTAAAAGCGTGTGAAGTACTTTCGGATTAACGCCATGTACCTCACCTACTTGACCAAGTGAAACCAAGCCACCATCGATAGTGATTTTCTTCGGCGACACTTCTAATAAACCACCATCACTACCGGCAATTCCCACTGCCGGAAGCCCTAATACTTTAAACGTTCGAACTAATTGTCGAAGGACAGTTCCCGTCAATACTTTCTCTACGATCGCAAATACTTCCGGAGTGGTCACGCGATATCCGCCGATTACTTCTTTCTTAAGTCCGGCCGCGGCAATCTCGGCATCAATCTGCGGCCCACCACCATGAACAATGATGAATTGTTGACCCTTTGACATCTCGTTCTTAATGACTTCAACCCATGGCTTCAGCGCCTGGATATCGCCAGTCATTGCATGTCCGCCGTACTTAATGACGATCATCGTGTAACTACCTTCGACACTTGATGAATATTCAATTGACTTAAATTATTCATCGCTGTGACGTTTTCATGACGAGTACGCCGAATTTTCATGAACATAGGCCGCGGTTAAATCATTCGTCCAAATCGTTGCGCTCTTGGTTCCGGCATGAAGATCAATGAGTATTTCAATAGTTTCGGCTTTCATGTTGACGCTCTCTCGTGGCTCGCCAGGAGCGCTGGCTCGACAGACCATCACGCCATTGAGCGATACATCGATTGTTAATGGATCAAAAACTGCAGACGTTGTACCCAACGCAGCCAAGATTCGACCCCAGTTGGGATCTTCGCCATGAAGCGCGCATTTAAGGAGATTATTCCGTGCACACGCTCGACCAATCTCCACCGCATCCTTCTCACTCTTTGCGTTAACCGTTGTAATCGAGATGATTTTTGAGTGTCCTTCGGCATCAGCAATCAGTTGATGAGCTAAATCGCCGCAGACCGTCATGAGGGATTGAGTGAGCACTTCGCGCGAAATTTTCTTGCCGGATGCACCAGATGCCATAAAGAGAACTGTGTCATTGGTTGAGGTACAGCCATCCGAATCAATTCGATTGAACGTTCGATCTGTTACATCCTGAAAAATCTCCACGGCATCAACCGGATCTACTTCGGCATCCGTCATAATGACAGAGAGCATTGTGGCAAGAGCCGGCGCAAGCATTCCTGCTCCTTTGGCAATGCCAGCAAATTCACAATCGCCTTGCAGGTGTGAAATTTTTGGTCGCGAATCAGTTGTCATGATTGCTTCTGCAAGATCGCGAAGTGAATCGGTATTTAATTGTGAAACTGCAAGTGTTGCACCTGTTAGTAATTCGTTCATTGGTAATCGCTCACCAATAAGTCCAGTAGAACAGACCACAACATCACTTGCGTTGATAGCTAACGATTGTGCAACCTCTTCAGCAGTGCGATGCGTATCAGCAAATCCGGCTGGACCAGTACAGGCATTTGCGCCACCACTATTGAGAATGACTGCGCTTACTTCATGATCTCGGATTACTTCTCTACTCCACATCACCGGAGCGGCAACAACTTGATTACTGGTGAAAACTGCGGTGCCGAATTTAACTGGCCCGTTATTGACGATCAGCGCAAGATCTTTCGCGCCAGATTTCTTAATTCCGGCTGCTAAGCCAGCGCCAGTGAACCCGGCCGGCAACTTCATGCGCCAACTCCAACCGATGAGAGGCCAGTTTCTGGAGCAAAGCCCGACATGATGTTGGCATTTTGAACTGCTTGCCCGGCTGCGCCTTTACCCAAATTATCTTCGGCTGCCGAAACAATTAACCGATTGGTATGGGAATCAATCGCAACTTGCAGATGCACGCTATTGCTACCCGTAAGGCTTGAAGTTTTTGGCATCTGGCCAGGTGGCAATAACGTCACAAATGGCGTGTGTGCATAAGCGGCGCTAAATATCTCTCTCATCTGCTCATATGAAATCGCTTGAGTTAATTTCGCTGTGACAGTTGTCAAAATTCCTCGTGGCATCGGAGCAAGAATCGGCGTGAAGGAAATCTTTACGTCACTTCCTAAAATTCCGGAAAGAGTTTCTTCAACTTCAGGTGTGTGTTGATGTACGCCACCGAATTTATACGACGTGAGGTTATTCATTACCTCGCTACCAATTAAGTTGATCTTGGCGCTACGACCCGCGCCAGTTGTGCCCGAGGCTGCGACCACAGTGATGTCACGTGCATCGATGTGAGGTAGCGCTGGTGTGATGGCGAGAATTATTGAAGTGGCGTAACACCCTGGATTTGCAACGCGCGAACTCTGCGCAATTTTTTCTTGCTGTTGCGAAATATCGGCAATGCCGTAAGTCCACGTACCAGCATGCGTTCCGCCATAATATTTCTCCCATGATTCAACGCTCTTGAGTCGAAAATCCGCTCCCAGATCAACTACTTTCACGCTGGCTGGTAATTGATTGATGAGCTTGGCTGATTCACCATGCGGTAACGCAACAAAAAGAAGTTCACAGGTGGCTGCGCTTTCACTACTCGTTGCCGAAAATTTTTGACCCGCGTAAGTTGTAAGGTGCGGATGAATTGAGGTTATTAACTCTCCTGCGTTACTGCCGGCAGCGATATACGAAACCTTGAAGTGTGGATGCGAGGCCAGAATTCGCAGGAGTTCGCCCCCAGAATAACCACTCGCGCCAATAACTCCGACGTTGATCTGAGACGACATCTGCTCAGCCTAACGGGATTTGTATTTTTATGCAAATATTTGCATATTTATGCAATTAGGTGAGCGTGCGTATTGTCGCGTGACACCGCGCAACCGCTTCTTCGCCCGCCCGTTCGCGAAGTGCCGAGACTTCCTCTGCGGTCAGGGTTCGATCCTGCGCGCGGAAGACCATTGTGAATGCAAGCGAAATCTTTCCGTCCCCTACTTTGTCGTATCGATCAAAGAGCGTGATGGATTCCAAGAGTTCGCCGGCGCCATGACGGAGCGCAGCTTCCACTTCGGCCGCCGAAATATTTTCAGCAACAATCAATGAAATGTCTTGTATTGCGGCTGGCATCGTCCATACCGCTGGCGCTGGCGTGGCCGAAGCAAATGGGAGCGCATCGAGAATGACAACAAAGGCACATGACCGAGGTGGCAATCCATATGCGCTAACAACTCGTGGATGAAGTTCGCCTGCATGAGCTACTGGTTTGCCATCAACAATAAATTCAGCGCACCGTCCTGGATGCCACGGAGCAAGATCTGAATTCTTAATCTCAAATGAATTGCCAGTGCTACGAATTATTTCCGAAGCGCAATCAACCGCATCGCTCCATTCAGCGCTCCGACCTTTGCCCCACCAGCCACTTAATGAAAATTCACCAGCGAGAATTCCACCAACATGGATTGGTTGATTCGGAACGCTGCCATAAATCTCGCGGATTTGATCTGGAGACGGGCGTTGGCTGACGCCAACTTCCGGTGCTTTGTGGGTGCCTTTGATATTTCGAAATATGGCACCGATTTCAAAAATTGCGATTGATTTCTCGCCACGATTGATATTGAGTGAAGCAGCTGCAAGCAACCCAGGAGTCAAATGCGTCCGGAGGTATGGAGTTTCGGCAGACATGGGATTTGCGATGGCAAAAGTTTTTGCTCGATCGCCAGTAAATCCAAGTAACGCGTTAGTCTCCGCGCTGACAAATGGATAAGTCTGCACTTCAGTAAATCCTTGATGGGCTAAGTGGAGCGCCACTTCTCGCTTGCGTTTCTGGATCTGGGTTAAACCAGAACTACTGCCAATTTTTACATCTGGCATCAGTGATGGAATCGAGTCATAGCCAACGACGCGTGCAACTTCTTCAGCAAGATCAGCCATCATCGTCAGATCTGGACGCCAGGTAGGTGGCTCTGCGCGCCATCGGGAATTTTTTCCACTTTTATCAATAACACAACCAACGCCCGTTAGCGCTCTTTCAATCTCACTATCGCTGTAGTCATGACCAATAAGTTGTGAAATCTCTCGTGGATTAAATTCAATCGCAGGCAACTTTGTAGTGGCACCAGCCATGGCCGAACCGACATACGTGCCGCCGGCATATTCAATTAATAGTTCAACCGCTCGCGCTGAAGCAAAATCTGTCAGCGCAGGATCTACCCCGCGTTCAAATCGTCGAGATGCTTCAGACGAGAGAATATGGCTTCGAGAATTCTTAGCAACCACATGTGAGAAGAAATGCGCCGCTTCAATGGCTACCGATGTCGTTGAACTGACAACTTCAGATTCCGCTCCGCCCATCGTGCCCGCGAGCGCGAGTGGTTTTGAGTTATCTGCAATCACTAAATTATCAGGGAGCAGCTTTCGTTTCTGACCATCAAGCGTCTCCAACGTTGAAAAATCTTTGGCGCGTCGAACACGAATCCCACCATCAATCTTTGCGGTATCAAAAGCATGGAGCGGTTGACCAACTTCTAGCATGATGTAATTTGTAATATCCACTGCAATCGAGATTGATCGCATCCCACATTGTTGGAGTCTTCGTTGCATAAACCACGGCGTTGGAGCGGTGGCATCGATATTTTTCACAGTGCGTAGATGAATAAGCGCTGCTCCCGTGGGATCATCGATCGCAACCGAAATAGGAGAACCACTCTCTTTTAATGAAATTTTCCGCTGAACCGGATCGGTGAACTTCACCTGCAACGCATCAGCAATTTCTCGCGCAGCACCGCGTAGCGACATCGCATAACCGCGATCTGGGTTTACCGAAATATCAATCACCGGATCATCGATGGCGAGAACTTCTAGCGCGTTGGCACCGATTTCGATTGTGGCGTCAGGAATAACCATAATTCCCGAATGATCTTCGGATAGCCCTAATTCTCGCGCTGAACAGATCATGCCATTTGAAGTTTTTCCGTAAGTTTCCCGAGCGCTAATTGCAAAATTACCCGGCAAGATTGCGCCAGGAAGTGCGACAACAACTTTATCGCCGGTCGTGAAATTTGTAGCGCCACATATAACGAAGCGATGTTCGCTTTCTGCGCAATCTAATTCAACATAGCGAATTGGTTTCTTATGGCCACTTAACTCTTCGATTGCTATGACTGAGCCGATCACGAGTGGGCCAGTGATCGCATCTGCTGGATTTGAAACTCCCTCTACTTCAAAACCGCGTCGAATAAAGAGATCGCAGATCTGATCGACTGATGTTCCTTTCGGAATTTCAACAAATTCACGGAGCCATGAAAGAGAGATTTTCATCGGTGGCCCGTGCCAAATGCT
This sequence comes from uncultured bacterium, assembly GCA_963978235.1. GTDB lineage: Bacteria > Actinomycetota > Actinomycetes > Nanopelagicales > Nanopelagicaceae > UBA7398. The sequence continues at coordinate 10,775 of CAXBQM010000008.1, forward strand.
CGAGAGAATCGAACGTCGCCTTCAACAATGTCATGCATATCGGCGATGCCATGGCGAACCATCAGGGTTCGCTCGAGACCCATTCCGAATGCAAAACCAGAGTATTCGTTGGTATCAATTCCACATGCGCGAAGAACTTTGGGATTGACCATGCCACAGCCACCCCACTCAACCCAGCGTCCTTTGTAAAAGAAATCTACTTCCGCACTCGGTTCAGTAAACGGAAAGAACGAAGGTCGGATACGAGTTGTCACATCTGGTCCGAACATTTTTGCCGCAAAGAAATCGAGCGTTCCTTTAAGGTGCGCCATCGTTATTCCCTTATCAATGACGAGACCTTCGACCTGATTAAAAACCGGTGTATGTGTGGCATCAAGTTCATCGGCGCGATAGGTGCGACCAGGACAGATCACATAAATGGGAGGTTTGCGATCGAGCATGGTTCGAACTTGAACCGGAGAAGTATGAGTTCGCATCACCAAACCACTTTCAAGTGGTTCAATAAAAAACGTATCCTGCATTGTTCGTGCCGGATGATCCGCCGGAATATTGAGCGCATCAAAATTGAGCCAACCCGATTCAAGTTCCGGGCCTTCCGCAACCGTGTAACCAAGCCCAACAAAGAGATCAGATATTTCATGAGTAAGAATTGTTAATGGGTGTAAGCCACCGCGATTCGCACGATGTGTAGGAAGAGTGACATCTACCCGTTCTTCGCGAAGGACCTTGGCATCTCGCACTTCAATCAGTTTCTGTTCTTGTTCGGCGAACCGTTGATTAATTTCAGCTCTCGCCGCACCAATAACTTTTCCTAATTCTGCTCGCTGCGCAGGTTCGAGCGCGCCAAGTCCTTGATTCGCTTTTGCAATCGCTGATTTATCTCCCACATATTTCGATTTCACTTCTTTGAGTTCATCGAGAGATTCTGCGCCAGAAATAGCGGCTAGCGCACTCGCAAGATCAGATGCGATTGATTGCGCGTTCAGAGACACCTCGGAAGTCTACTAATTAGGAGCTCAAACTTGCGGAATACAAGACGATGCTCGCTGCGCTTGCAATATTTAAACTCTCTGCCGCCCCAGACATAGGTATTGCAACACTCTCTGCTCGGGAAAGTAATTCCGCAGGCAGATCTTTTACACCGTGAGCCTCATTGCCAAAGACCCAGATTGACGCACTTCCTTGCTCTCTCACTGCATCTGTAAGTTCCCGGTCGCCAGCACCATCAGTAATAAAAATCTTTGCGCCCGCTATCCCGAGAATCTCACCTGCATCAACATCTTCGAAAATCGGAATATGCCATAACGAACCCACTGTTGATCGCACAACTTTTGGACTAAATACATCAACGCTGCCAGGTGAGAACATCACGGCGCTACAACCGAATGCATCGGCGGTGCGAATAACCGTGCCGGCGTTGCCAGGATCTTGAATCTGCCAAAAGTAGGCGATTCGAATTGGCCGTTGCTGGTTTAACTGAGCCAAAAATTCAGATTTCTTCGCGCTCGGAATTTCACAGAGAGCAAGTAATCCTTGTGGCGTTACCGTGTCAGTCATTGCTGCCATGACTGCATTCGAGACATCAATAAATTCAAAATCTTCTGAGATGAGATTCTCTTCAGCAAGTAATTGCCGACCATTCTCGGTGAGATAAATTGCTTGCGTTGTTATGAGGTTGCTTGAAAGCGCTTCGCGAATTGATTGCAACCCCTCGGCAACAAAGAGTTTCTCCTGGCGTCGCGCTTTATTTCCGCGCGAACCTAAAAGAGCCTTCACTCGCTCCACATGGGGCGAATGAAGGCTCGTAATCATGAAAGAGTTTTAGGAAACTTTCACATTCTTGCGCGCAACTTCAACAAGTTTCGCGAATGCTTTTGGATCATTAGTTGCAAGATCTGAAAGTACGCGGCGATCAACTTCAACACCGGCTGCTTTCAAACCCTGGATAAAACGATTGTAAGTAAGGCCATTAGCGCGGGTAGCCGCGTTAATACGTGTGATCCAGAGTTGTCGGAAATCACCCTTCTTATCTTTACGATCATTAAATGAATAGACGAGCGAGTGAGTTACTTGCTCTTTAGCTTTAGTGAAAAGTCGTGAGCGTTGTCCTCGATATCCACTTGCGCGCTCCAAAATGGTGCGTCGCTTCTTTGCTGCGTGTACTCCGCGTTTTACTCGGGCCATGTTCGCTCTCCCTTACTTCAAACCTAGTAGGCGCTTTGCTGAGAAAGCGCTTGGGGCTTTTGCTGCTGCATCATTGGTCAAACGACGTGTCTGTCGTGATGACTTGCGCTCAAGGAGGTGTCGCTTTCCGGCGCGCTCATGCATAATCTTTCCGCTTCCAGTTACGCGGAAGGTCTTCTTCGCGCCACTATGTGTCTTCATCTTTGGCATTTCATCCTCCTGTGTTACTGCTGGTTGAACAAACTTTTCTTAATCTTTTTTTAAGAAAGTAATCTTCCTAAAATTACTGTGCCTCTGCTTGCTTTCGAGCTCGCTTGGCTTCTGCCACCGCTTCGCTCTTTCGCTTTACCGGGCCGAGCACCATGGTGAGGCTTCGACCTTCTTGCTTTGGCGCAAACTCAACGAATGCAACGTCGGCGACATCCTCCGCTAATCGCTGTAATAAGCGATAGCCAAGTTCGGGCCGGCTCTGCTCTCGTCCGCGAAATTGAACTGTTACCTTCACCTTGTCGCCACCCAATAAGAACTTCTCGATATGAGTTTTCTTTGTCTCATAATCATGGCTCTCAATTCGGGAGGTCATTCGCATCTCCTTCACCACGATGTGGGTCTGGTTCTGTCGAGCTTCTCGTGCTTTCTGCGCGATTTCGTACTTGTACTTTCCGAAATCCATAATTTTGCAGACCGGTGGTTTCGCCTCTGCAGCAATTTCAACGAGATCGAGGCCAAATTCTTCAGCCATTCGAAGCGCGCTATCGATATCGACAACGCCCACTTGCTCGCCGGATGCTCCAATTAGTCGAACTTCCGATTCACGGATTCGATCATTGATGCGTGGTTCAGCGCTGATAACAATTCCTTTCGTCATTCAGTTAAAACATGTTTATTCCAAACATGTTTATCGAGTTACCCAGAATTGAAAGATAAAAAGAGAATGGCCGCAGAAAATCGCCTGAAGCGATAAGACCAGCTCGCTCATTTAAGGCGACGAAGGTGGGAGCGGCGCTCCTCTTGATATCGGTCGAAACCGAGTACGCATAGGGTAATCGAAGGCGAAGTTAAAGTGAAATTGAGCGTGAAACCGCTTCCCTAAGCGCCCATTCCATGGAGACCGCCATCGACGTGAATAATTTCGGCGGTAGTTTTTGGGAACCAATCTGAGAGCAACGCAACTGATGCTTGCGCCGCTGGTACTGGATCGGTGACATCCCAATGAAGTGGTGCACGTTCATTCCATACCGATTCAAAATCAGAAAAACCAGGAATTGATTTTGCTGCCATGGTGCGAATTGGTCCGGCTGCAACAAGATTGACCCGCACATTTTCTTTGCCAAGATCGCGCGCTAAATATCGAGCCGTGGATTCCAACGCTGCTTTTGCCACACCCATCCAGTCATACTTTGGCCATGCAACTGTGGCATCAAAATCCAAACCAACAATCGATGCACCGCTCGAAGTAAATAATGGTCGCGCCGCCATCGTGAGCGATTTCAACGAATAAGCAGAGATGTGAAGTGCAGTTGCAACATCGTTCCACTCAGTATTGAGAAAGTTCCCTCCCAGCGCACTCTCTGGCGCAAAACCGATGGAATGAACAACGCCATCAAGATGTGGCACATGCGCCTTTACTCGATCGGGCAACGCAGCAAGATCACTATCGTTAGTGACATCGAGTTCAATTACTGGAGCTGGTTTCGGAAGTCTGCCTGCGATTCGAGTAGTCAAACTTAAAACTCGACCATAGGAACTAAGAATTACTTCTGCACCTTCTTCTTGTGCTAACCGCGCAATATGAAATGCAATGGAGGCATCGGTGAGCACACCTGTGACCAAAATTTTCTTTCCCGCTAACAGCCCATTACTCATTTTTATGACCCCATTCCTAATCCGCCATCAACTGGCAGAACTGCGCCGGTGATATATCGCGCTCCTTCGGAGGCTAAGAATCCGGCAACCTGAGCAACCTCATCGCTACCAGCAAATCGGCGTAATGGAACTGCTTTGGCAATTTCTTCACGTCGTTCATTATTAAGTTCTGCGGTCATATCTGTCTCAACAAATCCTGGTGCGATCACATTGGATGTAATTCCGCGACTTCCCAATTCCTTTGCTAAAGATTTCGCCATTCCTACAAGTCCGGCTTTGCTCGCGGCATAGTTCACTTGTCCGGCTTGGCCCATCGATCCAATCACCGAGCCAATAAAAATCATGCTCCCCCGTTTTAATTTCAACATCCCTTTGCTTGCGCGACGCGCAGTTCGAAATGCGCCGATGAGATTGGCGTTGATTACTGATTCAAAATCCTCATCGCTCATGCGAAGTACTAGGCCATCTCGCGTGATGCCGGCATTGGCAATGAGAACTTCTACTGGGCCGAATTTTGCTTCAATCTCATCAAAGCCTTTTTCTACGCTCTCCGTTGACGTGACATCCATTGCTACTACTTCAAATCCACTTGGCGCTTGACCTGAACGATTGGTGATAACAACGTGATCACCGAGATCTTTAAAATGGCGAGCAATCGCCAAACCAATTCCACGATTGCCGCCAGTGACAAGGACAACTCGAGCGGTCATGCGCCAAATCTATCTGTTACTTTCGCGTAAGCGTGAATTCACATGGCGAATATCTACGAAGCCACTTACTGTTCTCCTATGAGCAGGGTTGATATATGAAGGAAAAACTTCATCGCATCACCTCAGCCCAGGCTGCCCTCAGTGATGACCTTCCAGCACGTCAACGTCGATATTTCTGGTCAATGATGATTCGCACGATTTGTTTCATTTTAACTATCGTCACACCAAGTCCATTTCGATGGTTCTGTTTAGTTGGAGCGTTAACTCTCCCCTATATTGCTGTCGTGGTCGCAAACGCCGGTCGTGAAACCGTTTCTGGGTCGCCACAAATACTTCATCGCAGAAATGAGATTTCACGCGCTACCGATGCGTAACGCGCTTTTTTCACGTCGAGCTATTGGATTATCGTTACTTGCACTTCTTCTCATCGCCGGCTGTTTAAAGGCTGCTCTCTGGCAATACCATCGTGGCGTTGATCGCCATGCTGCAAATGCAGTAATTACTGAAAATATGAATAAGCCGAAATTATCGGAATCAGAGTTCGAGGCGCTCCTTCAATCGACTCAAGATCTCGGGGCTGAACAATGGCGAACTGTGAGCGTCACCGGAATTTTTGATGAACGCCATCAAATTTTCTTACGAAATAGATATGTCGACGGCCAATATGGATTCGGTGTGCTCACGCTCTTTCAACTCAAAAGTGGTGAAAATATTTGGGTCGACCGCGGCTGGGTCAAAGCCGGAAAAGATGCAACCACGCCACCGCACGTCACATCGCCAACTCCATCAACGGTAACGCTCGAAGGACGTTTGCGAACCTTGAGCAGAACCAGCCAGATTCAAGGAAGTTATTTTGCGATTCCTGGTAGCGCTAACAATCAAAGTTCAGAGTTAAAGAAGTGGAACACTGCGGAGAATGTGAATACCGCAAATTTCTCACTCGATCTTTTACGCGCTAGCGAACCAACGTTAACGCCACAATTTCCCAATGAACTTCCGGAACTCAGCGATGGCCCACATATGGCATACGCCTTGCAGTGGTTAGTTTTTGCATTCCTAGTCTTACTAGGAAGAGCTTTGATTATTCGAGAAGATTTACGGCTCGCCTAACGCTTGTCGCGCATACAAATCAGCATACGTACCACCACGAGTGACTAATTCATCATGGGTACCACGTTCAACGATCTGACCATCAGCGAGAACTAAAATTTGATGAGCGGCGCGCACGGTAGATAATCGATGCGCAATCACAATACTGGTGCGGCCTTGTAACGCTTGGCCAAGAGCCGCTTGCACGAGCGCTTCATTTTCCGAATCAAGGTGTGCCGTCGCTTCATCCAGAATAACAATCCGTGGTGATTTCAAAAGTAGCCGGGCAATTGCTAGTCGTTGTTTTTCGCCACCAGATAACCGATGGCCTCGTTCGCCCACAATAGTGTCAAAACCATTTGGCAGAGATTTAATAAGGTCCCAAATTTGGGCAGCTTCACATGCCGTCTGCATCTGAGCTTCGGTGGCATCTGATTTTGCATAGCGAAGGTTTTCCGCGATAGAAGAATGGAACATATGAGCATCTTGCGTCACAACACCGATGCTTTCACGGAGTGATGCAAGTGTGAGCGAGCGAATATCTCTCCCACCTATTTCAATTGCGCCGGCAGTTACATCATAAAGTCGTGGAACAAGCGCGCTAATTGTTGTTTTACCAGCTCCGGATAAACCTACGAGCGCGGTCAAAGTTCCTGGTTCGACTGTGAAGGAAATTCCTCTGAGAATCTCCCCGCTTTGAATGATTTCTGGTTTTGCCGCCGCTTCCAAGGAAGCAAGTGAGATTTCTTCTGCTTTGGGATAGGAAAATTTCACATCTTTAAATTCAATTGCTAATGGTCCATCACTAATCGGCGTTGCATCAGTTGAATCTCTCACCATCGGTTCTAAATCGAGAACTTCAAAGACTCGTTCAAAGGAGACGAGTGCGGTCATCACATCAACGCGTACATTTGAGAGCGCGGTCAAAGGGCCATAAAGGCGAGCAAGGAGCGCGGTGATCGCAATTAACGTTCCCACGGTGACCGTTTTATTAATTGCTAAATGTCCGCCAATTCCATAAGCAATTGCTGTAGCAATCGCAGCAATTGAAGTGAGTGCGATAAAAAATATTCGGTTCAAGAGCGCCATGCTGATTCCGATGTCAGCAACTTTTCTGGCTCGCGATGAGAAATAGTGGCGCTCGGCTTTTGGATCACCGTACAGTGACACTAACAACGCTCCAGAAACATTGAATCGTTCGGTCATCGTTGAAGACATCTCCGCATTGAGATTAAAAGAATCGCGCGTCAATGACTGTAATTTCCGGCCAACCCACTTAGTCGGAATGAGAAAGAGTGGCAGTAAACAGAGGGCAGCAAGAGTGATCTGCCACGAGAGGATTGCCATGGTTGCGCCAACTAACACCAAGCTAATGACGTTGCTGACAACACCTGAAAGCGTTTGAGTAAATGCTTGTTGCGCGCCTATTACATCTGAATTAATTCGAGAGATGAGTGCGCCGGTTTGGGTACGAGTAAAGAAAGCAATGGATTGACGCTGCACATGTTCAAAAACTCGAGTGCGAAGGTCGTAGATCAATCCTTCTCCGATTCGCGCGGAGAACCATCGCCCCACCATGCTCAGTAGCGCATCAAGAATCGCTAAACCACCCACAGCAAACGCCAAGAGAGTAACGAGGTGGGCATCTCCTGGGATGACGCCTTTATCAATGAGTCGTTTGAGCAATAACGGCGTGGAGACGACCAATAGCGCATCAAAAATTACGGTAATCAAGAATAAAACGAGTGAACTTCGATATGGAGTGGCGAAACTGACTATCCGCTTTATAGTCCCTGGTTTTAGTTTCTGATTCTTAACAGATTGATCTTGCGTTAATGTCCGAAAGGACATCCACATGGCATGTTGCGACATAAATTAATTGGTTTTTTCAGACCGTAAATCCGATTGCGCGAAGTTGCTCGCGACCATCATCAGTAATTTTCCCTGGTCCCCATGGTGGCATCCAGACCCAATTGATTTTCACATCGCTGACCAAATCTTGAAGTACCGATCGAGTTTGATCTTCAATCACATCTTGCAGCGGACAGGCAGCGGAGGTGAGAGTCATATCAAGTACTGCCACATTTGCCGAATCAATGGAGACGTCATAGATAAGTCCGAGATCCACCACGTTGATACCGAGCTCGGGATCAATCACATCTTTCATTGCTTCAGTGATGTCATCGACTGCCGCGCGTTTCTCACTCATTGCTCTCTCCAGACTTAGTCCGCATTACCGCATCTTTAAACGCCATCCAACCCAAGAGGGCACACTTTACGCGAGCGGGGAACTTTGAAACACCAGCCAGCGCAACACCATCGCCAAGAACCTCTTCATCGCCAGTTTTCGTACCTTTGCTCTGCATCATCTCAAGAAAGTCGGCGACGATATCGAGCGCATCCGCTTCATTTTTTCCACGAAGTAAATCCGACATCACCGAAGTACTCGCCTGCGAAATTGAGCAGCCACTTCCCTCCCACGAAATATCAGAGACGAGTTCACCCTCCATGTGAAGATTGAGCGTGACCTCATCACCGCAACTAGTGTTGACGTGATGCACTTGAACCGTGGGGTGAGGGGAAAGTTTCTTGTGAAGTGGATTTTTATAGTGATCCATAATCACTTCTTGGTAGAGCGAGTCGAGGTTCATCGTTGTAACCCACTCGGTAAAGTTTTAAAGAATTCTTGTGCCCGCGTAATACCTGCAACTAACTCATCAACATCTGTAGTGTCGTTATAAAGGTAAAACGATGCGCGCGTTGTCGCTACCACGTTCATCGCTCTCATCAGGGGCCACGCACAGTGATAGCCAGTGCGAACTGCAATGCCATACTCATCAAGAACTTGGCCTAGGTCATGGGGATGAATTCCTTCAACAGTAAATGAAAGCACTGCGCCACGATTTTCTGTATCACGCGGTCCAACAATTGCTAGGCCAGGAATCTTTTGCAATTCGGTCAGCGCGTACTTCGTTAACTCATGTTCGTGTTCTGCAACATGTGACATACCAACTGATGAGAGGTAATCGATCGCCGCACCTAAACCAATAACTTGCGCCATATTGGGCACGCCTGCTTCGAAACGTTGTGGCACCGGCGCGTACGTGGATCGTTCCATCGTGACGGTTTCAATCATGGATCCACCAGTAAGAAAAGGTGGCATCGCATTAAGTAACTCTCGTCTGCCCCACAGCACTCCAACTCCGGTTGGGCCGAGCGCTTTATGACCAGAGAATGCGATGAAATCTGCACCGAGTTCTTTAACGTTCACTGCAAAATGTGGAATGGATTGACAAGCATCGACAACGAAAATTGCGCCGTACTTTTTCACTTCGTGTGCGATCTCCGAAATGGGATTAATGGTGCCGAGGACATTTGATTGGTGAGTTAGCGCGACGATCTTGGTCTTTTCAGTGATGAGCGCTGGATCGAAATTCAGCCTTCCTTCTTGAGTAACACCAAACCACTTAAGAGTTGCACCCGTGCGATTGGCAAGTTCTTGCCACGGAATGAGATTGGCATGATGCTCCATCTCTGAGATCAGAATTTCATCGCCGGGTTTTAGCGCGAATGGGTTCTTGTTTTCAGAAGAGTTGCTTTGATTAATGGCTGAATTACTCCACGAATACGCCAGGAGATTAAGTGATTCGGTGGCGTTCTTGGTAAAAATCACTTCATCGCTCTCGGCGCCAATGAAACGAGCAACTTTTTCGCGCGCACCTTCGTAGAGATCGGTAGCTTCTTCTGCTAATTGATGTGCACCGCGATGCACTGCAGCATTGTGTTTCTCATAGAAATCACGCTCCGCCGCTAAGACCGAAAGCGGCTTCTGTGATGTTGCGCCGCTATCCAGGTAGACCAATCGTTTCCCATCACGCATCGTGCGCGCGAAAATCGGGAAATCCGATTTAATCTTCTCTACATTAAGCATGGCGGGAAGTATTTCGTAGCGCGTTACGCCGTGACGTACTCGGCATAACCCTTCTCTTCAAGTTTCTCAGCCAAATCTGGGCCGCCTTCTTCAACGATCTTGCCATTGGCAAAAACGTGTACGAAGTCTGGCTTGATGTATCGCAAAATTCGGGTGTAATGCGTAATGAGCAATACTCCTAAATCAGATTGTGACTTCACTCGATTGACTCCCTCTGACACGATGCGAAGCGCATCAACATCGAGACCGGAATCTGTCTCATCCAAGATTGCAATCTTTGGTTTAAGTAGTTCCAATTGGAGAATCTCATGGCGCTTCTTCTCGCCGCCGGAGAAACCTTCATTCACACTTCGTTCTGCGAAGGCAGGATCCATATTGAGACCTGACATTGCTTCCTTTACTTCACCAATCCAGGTTCTTACCTTTGGCGCTTCACCGCGGATTGCAGTTGCTGCAGTTCGTAAAAAGTTAGCAACGGAAACTCCAGGAACTTCCACCGGATATTGCATCGCAAGAAAGAGACCAGCCTTTGCTCGCTCGTCCACTGACATCTCTAATACATCAGCGCCATCAAGTGATACCGAACCACCGGTAATGGTGTATTTCGGATGGCCAGCGATTGCATATGCCAACGTTGATTTACCAGAACCATTCGGTCCCATAATTGCATGAGTCTCACCAGAATTAACTGTGAGATCGACGCCTTTGAGAATTTCTTTTGTGCCAGATTCTGTTTCTACTCCGACGTGGAGACCTTTGATAATGAGCGTTGACATGTTATTCCTCCACCGTGATCGTGACGGAATCTCCGTCTCGAGTTACTGCATAAACTTGTGCGTTCTCTGTTGCTGGCGGTGTGAGCGCTTCACCCGTAGCCAGATCAAACTCTGATCCGTGTAACCAGCATTCAATATTTCGACCATTCATCTCACCTTCCGAAAGTGAAACTTCAGAGTGGGTACAGATGTCATTGATGGCAAAAACTTCGTCACCCACGCGCGCGACACAGATATCAGTTGTGCCAATTGAAAATTTCTGTGGTTTTCCTTCGGCCAGATCATTCATAGAGATAGTCAATTCCGCCATTAGGCACCGACCTTTGTCAGTTCGCCATCAATGCGGGTCATCAAGCGCTCTTCAATTGCCTCGTCTTTGATGAGTGAAACTATTTCAGCGAAGAAACCACGGATCACAAGTCGACGTGCTTGCTCTGCTGGAATACCACGCGACATGAGATAGAAAAGTTGTTCATCATCAAATCGCCCGGTTGTACTGGCATGGCCAGCGCCAACGATTTCGCCCGTTTCAATTTCAAGATTAGGAACTGAATCAGCGCGAGCGCCATCTGTGAGGAGCAGGTTTCTATTTAATTCATATGTGTCAGTTCCTTCGGCTGCCGCGCGAATGAAGACATCACCAATCCAGACAGTTCGCGCGCTATCGCCTGCCAGCGCACCTTTGTAATTCACACGTGATTTTGCATGCGTCACATTGTGATCAACATGAATTCGATGTTCGAGGTGTTGGCCATCGGTTGCAAAGTAGAGACCAGAAAGTTCAGCGCTTGCACCAGTTCCCGCATATTCCACTGTAGGAAGGAGTCGAACTACGGAACCACCGATGGAGACAACTACCGATTTAAATGTTGCATCTTTGCCAACGATGGCGTGATGTCGAGCAAGGTGAACGGTCTCGTTATCCCACTCTTGAAGTGAGACAAAGGTCAAGGTTGCACCAGGCGCGAGCGATATTTCTATCTCTTCCGCAATCTTTGCGCTTCCCGTGTTCTCGACAATCACCGTGGCATGTGAATGTGTGCCTGCACGGATGACGGTACGCGAGACTTCAGCGCCACTTCCTGCTTTACGAAGCAGAGTAATCGCCTCTTTAATCTCTGCATTGTTATCGATGGTAAGAACAGTTACTTCTTTCACTGCATCGCGAATACGTTGCACAACAACATCATCCGTTGTTGATTGTGGAATCACTTCGCTCGCTGGAACAGCCGCTATCGAGTAGCCACCCTGTGCTTGATCTTTAAGTGAGAGCGAGATTTTTGGGTTAAAAGTTGCTGTGCCATCGTGAAACCCAGCAATTTTCTTTAATGGCGTGAAGCGCCATGCTTCTTCACGTCCGGTGGGAACGAGATAGTTGGTTGTGAGAGCGCTCATTAGCCGACTGCACCTTCCATTTGAAGTTCGATGAGTCGATTAAGTTCCAACGCATATTCCATCGGCAACTCGCGTGCAATCGGTTCGATAAATCCGCGGACAATCATCGCCATCGCTTCATCTTCCGATAAGCCACGAGACATCAGATAGAACAATTGATCATCGCTAATTTTCGAGACAGTTGCTTCATGACCCATCGAGACATCATCTTCGCGCACATCGACATAGGGATAGGTGTCTGATCGAGAGATGGTGTCGACCAACAGCGCATCGCATTTCACTGTGCTCTTGGAATGGTGAGCGCCATCTTGCACTTGAACAAGTCCTCGATATGACGTGCGGCCACCACCACGAGCAACTGATTTGGAAATAATGGTTGATGATGTGTGCGGAGCTGCGTGAACCATTTTTGCACCAGCGTCTTGATGTTGACCTTCGCCGGCAAATGCAATGGAGAGAGTTTCACCTTTTGCATGTTCACCCATCAAGAACACCGCTGGATATTTCATTGTGACTTTCGATCCGATATTGCCATCAATCCATTCCATGGTCGCACCTTCCGCACATGTTGCGCGTTTAGTGACGAGGTTATAGACGTTGTTGGACCAGTTTTGAATTGTTGTGTAACGAACTCGCGCATTCTTGCGAACGATAATTTCTACAACTGCAGAGTGAAGTGAGTCAGATGAATAGATTGGCGCGGTACAGCCTTCGACATAATGCACATATGAACCTTCATCGGCAATGATGAGAGTTCGTTCGAATTGACCCATATTCTCGGTGTTGATTCGGAAATATGCCTGCAACGGAATCTCAACATGTACGCCTTTTGGAACATAGATAAATGAACCACCAGACCAGACAGCAGTATTGAGAGCTGCAAATTTATTATCGCCAACTGGAATTACTGAACCGAAATACTCTTTAAAAATATCTTCATGCTCACGTAACCCGGTGTCGGTATCGAGAAAGAGCACGCCTTGCTCTTCAAGATCTTTGCGAATCGAGTGATAAACGACTTCTGATTCGTACTGCGCTGCAACACCTGCAATAAGGCGATTCTTTTCGGCTTCAGGGATACCAAGTCGGTCATACGTATTCTTAATATCTTCTGGCAACTCTTCCCATGTCGTTGCTTGTTTCTCGGTTGAGCGAACAAAGTACTTAATGGTGTCAAAGTGAATACCCGATAAATCTGAGCCCCA